>DASZZA010000861.1:0-9139 GCA_035545135.1 Lacipirellulaceae bacterium
ACCCGCGCCGTTGCCGTTCGGCCACCCGTCTGCCACGACATCGTCGTAGGCGACCGCGGCCGCCGCATTGTCGGTCGTACGCCGCGGCGACGTAGCTGATTGCGTTTCCGACTGATACGCAGACAAGCTGCTCCAAATCGCCACTGTATCGCCGCCGTTCGCCAAATCGCTCCACGTCGACACGGGAATGAAATCAATGTCGTCGCCCCAGGCAGCTTTCATATCCGCCGGCGTAATCCCACTAGCGCCGCCATTAAACAACACGCCCACAGCACCTTGAGCAATGTTACCCGATGTTACGTTCGGAGCCGTGAGTGACGAACCATCGTCGTCGTCGAACACATACGGCGTCGCCGCAAAATCGATGTTTGCTCCAGTGTTATTAACAAGTTCAACCCATTCCCAGCCAGCGTCATCCGACGCTGGATCGTACATGATTTCGGAGATCACAAGCCCGGGCGCCGCGCCACCGCCTGGAACCACCCCTGGTGTGCCGCGATCAGCCACATTGTTGATCGGGGTACCCGGAAGGGTAGTCTGCACACTTACGTGAGCACCCAGCGCACCGTTGGCGCTCGATACCCAATTAGCGCCGTTGGAAGCGCTGCCGACACCGTTCCATGCGATCGAGTGCCCGTTGGTGGTCGCTGGAAATCCATTGGTTGTGGCGAAATTGATATTCGTCACTGCGCTAGCGAACGATCGCCGCGGACTGGTCATCGACATAAGGTCATCCGCCGCGTAACTGGCGTGGCTGCTCCATAGTCCGATCGCGTCCGCTGCCGATAGGGGAGTGAAATTACTCACCGGTACCAGCGAAATGCCGCCGCCCCAGGCATTCGTGAACCGTGACGGATCGAAATTCAAATCGCCGCCGTTGTATAGGACGGCAACACCTCCGGCCGGGACGATCGTGTTTCCTTTTGCCGCATCGATGTTCGACGTGGCCATAGTGGAATCGTCGTCGTCGTCGAACACCCAGCCATTAAGATCCACGGGTGCCAACGTCGTGTTGCGAACTTCAGCCCACTCCCACACGTTTTCTGTGATGGGGTCGAACATGATCTCAGTTATTTCGACCTGGCCCGATGCGCGTGAAGCGACAATTGCCAATAGACCAAACAGGGCGACTCTCGGCCACGAGATTCCGTAGAGATGAATCATTGGTGTCAGCGCTTTTGCGCAACAACCTAAAAGTACCGGCCGTACGGTGACGTCATTATGCCACCTGTTGAATTTCGACGGGAGCCTCGCCAGCAGAAAGTTACGAGATGCTACGTCCATGCCGGATAGAGTTTTGAGCTAAGGGCGCTGATTTCGCAAGGTACTGTTCATACATATACCTTCGGAAGCCGGACCTGCACAACGACGACATCCAACCGCACGTTCGCCGTCTGTGCCGAAATCTCGGTAGGTCACTCGCCCAGGGTGCGTTTCCGTCGCAGTAAGTGATGGTAGTGCTGCGCGAACCTGTGTGCTTCGTCGCGGACGTACTGCAGCAATCGCAAAGCATAGGAGCGCCGGCTAAGTCGCAATGGTTTATTACGGCCCATCGCGTACACCAGTTCCTCCTTCTTAGCCAGAGAGAGCACAAGTGGCGGTTTGATACCGAGTACCCGGAACGCTTCGAGTCCCTTACGTAGCTGCCCGATGCCGCCGTCGATCAAGAGGATGTCCGGGAACACGTCGCCGTCATCGCGCAGCTTGCGGAACCGTCGTGCGACCACTTCGCGGATACTTGCAAAATCGTCGACTCCGTCGACGTCGCGAATCCGATATCGCCGATAACCAGGTTTGAACGGCAAGCCATCCAAGAACTGCACCAGACTGGCGACCGTTTCATTTCCGCCCAGGTGCGCGATATCGACGCCCTCGATATTCCGCGGTCGGGTTTCGAGTTTGAAAATCTTTTGCAACCCGGCGAGTCCCTTCTTAGGATCGATGAAAAAGACCTCGGGTTGTTCGTGCTTTTCCAAGTTACCGCGTTCGCGCAGGCGCTCGAGCATTTCGATTTCGTCCCGCAAGCGAGCCGCCTGCTCGAATTTCAGCGCGGCCGAGGCATCTGCCATCTCCTGCCGCATGTGGTCGAGCAGCTTTTTGCGGTTGCCCTCCAAGAACATCCGCAGCCGTTTGATGTCGTTTCGGTATTCCTCCTTGCCGATGCGAAAATTGCATGGAGCCGTGCATTGATTGATCGACGCCAACAGGCATGGTCGAAACCAGCGCCACCGCTCATCGTCCGTCTCTATGTCGAGCGAGCACGTGCGGAACTTGAATACCTTTTGCAAGGCTTGAACGGCACCGCGTAAGCTTCCGGCGTTGGCGAACGGCCCGTAAAGTTTCGCACCGCTGGTGCGCGGCTCGCGGGTCACTTCGACGCGCGGATAATCCTCGTGCGTCGTGATCTGCAGATAGGGAAAGCTCTTGTCGTCGCGCAGCTCGCGGTTGTATTTTGGCTGGATGTCTTTTACCAGTCGCGCTTCCATTAGTAGCGCGTCGACTTCGCTCTCCGTCTCGACAAAATCAACGTCATACGCTTCGCGAACCAAATGGCTGGTCCGCTGATCCTCGGCCGCAGCGGCCAAAAAGTAGCTGCTCACTCGGGCCCGCAGATCCTTTGCCTTGCCGATGTAGATCACCCGGCCAACCTGATCCTGAAACAGATAGACGCCCGGCCCACTAGGGAACTTGCTATGCACCCTCTCCGCGGCACGGGCAAAAAATTCGGCCTGCGTTTTCGGCAACTCCGCGTGTGAATCTCCGGCGTCGCCCGTGGGGGCTGTTTCCCGCACGTGTTTTTCCTCGTGGCTCATCACGGAATTCTATCAAACGCAGCCATTTTGGAGCGGCCCAAGATGATTCTGGCTTGACGGGCACACCGGCGGCTCTATATTTGCATAGTGACGCAAATATACAATGGATTTTCCCATGACCCCGAAACAAGCCTCCAAATGTTGTACGCCCGTTGATGACTTGCTCGATCCGACACTCTTCAAATCGCTCAGCGATCCGACGCGGTTAAAGTTGCTGGCTTGCCTGGCGAAGTGCGGCCGGGCTTGCTCGGTAACCGACCTGGCTGAGTGTTGCTCGGTCGATTTTTCGGTTGTTTCGCGCCACTTGTCTCTACTGGAACGAGCGGGCGTGCTGGAATCAACCAAGAAAGGGCGGACCGTTTTTTATGCTGTCCGCTACCAAGTGTTGTCTCATATGCTTCGTGCCTTGGCCGATTCCATTGAAGGGTGCTGCCCAGACGGGAAAACCAGCGCGCGCAAGGGAGAATGCTGTGCCAAAGGATAAGTATAAGCCAAAGGTGCTTTTTCTCTGCACCGGCAACTCGTGCCGTAGCCAGATGGCTGAGGGCTGGGCGCGGCACCTCTGGCCCGACGCGATCGCCGCTTACTCAGCCGGCGTGAAGCCGACCAAACTTAATGCGGATGCGGTTCGCGTGATGGCTGAAGTCGGCATCGATATATCGCGCCAGTGCTCGAAGCACATCGATGACTTGCGGGACGTCGCTTTCGACTACGTGGTCGCTGTGTGTGACGGTGCTTACGAATCGTGTCCCGTGTTTCCCGGCTGTGCGAATGTCGTCCGTCACTCGTTCGACGACCCGCCCCAACTGACTGAGACAATTACCGACGAAAACGATCGGCTCGCAGTTTATCGGCGTGTGCGCGACGAGATTCGCGCGTTTGTCTACAAGCTTCCCGCGACCTTTAATGGAACGCGACAAGTCGCAAGCGAGCACAGAAAGGATTCACACGATGAGTCAAATAGCGCAAGAATGGCCAAACACTCGGCTGTCATTTCTTGATCGTTACCTTACGGTTTGGATTTTTCTCGCCATGGCGACTGGCGTAGCGGCGGGGCATTTTCTTCTCGGTCTGGAGTCGTTCATCAATCGGTTCCGAGTCGGAACCACGAACATCCCGATCGCGTTGGGTCTAATCCTCATGATGTATCCGCCGCTTGCCAAGGTGAAATATGAAGAGCTGGGCGACGTGTTTCGAAATTGGAAGATTCTCGGACTGTCGCTCGTTCAGAATTGGGTGATCGGTCCCATCCTGATGTTCATCCTCGCAGTCGCGTTTCTGCGCGGCTACCCGGAGTACATGACTGGTTTGATTTTGATTGGGCTCGCGCGTTGCATTGCGATGGTTATCGTGTGGAACGAGCTGGCTCGTGGCGATCCGGAATATGCGGCTGGTTTGGTCGCCTTCAATAGCGTCTTTCAGGTACTCTTCTATAGTTTGTACGCGTGGTTTTTTATCACTTGGCTTCCGCCAATACTCGGCCTTGAAGGAAGCGTGGTTCAGGTTACCATGCTGCAAATTGCACAAAGCGTGCTGATTTATCTGGGAATCCCATTTCTCGCCGGAATTATTAGTCGGTTCCTATTGCAGCGCACGAAGGGCCGAACCTGGTACGATGAGGTATTCATTCCGCGAATCAGTCCTCTCACGCTCGTAGCGCTTCTGTTCACCATTCTTGTCATGTTCAGTCTGAAGGGCGATCAGATCGTGCGGATACCGCTTGACGTGATGCGGATTGCCGTACCGCTTTTGATTTACTTCGTCGCGATGTTTTTAGTGAGCTTCTTTTTGGGCTACAAGCTCGGTGCAGACTATTCGAAGTCGGCGACGTTGGCCTTTACGGCGGCCAGCAATAATTTTGAACTTGCAATCGCGGTGGCTGTCGCGGTATTCGGAATTGGCTCAGGTGTGGCGTTCGCGGCAGTGATTGGACCACTTGTCGAGGTGCCGGTGATGATTGCGCTCGTAAACGTCGCGGCCTTCATTCGGCGACGGTATTTTGGCGTGCGGGCGGTCAGTCCAACAGCAATAGAAAGCTATCGAATTTGAGATTCCTATTGGTCAGGAGGAGAAATCAAGGAGTCCAAGTACTCGTATCCTCGCTGGCTCGCGTTACCATTGCGCGAAGCGCAATGGGTTCGATATCTTCATTAAGAAAATGAGCGCTGCCATCGGCGAAAACTGCGATAGCGCCGCCCGGATGGAAGGAGAAGATTTCATCATTTGGCCCGCAATTATTTGATGTCCATGGGCAATCGGTTGGCCCGTATTGAGGCGACTTGTTGTTGTTTATGGGGTTCTTTAATGCGCCAACTGTCGAATTGGGCGGACCTGATACGCCATTGCCGGTATCGGGTTCGGCCCAGCGGTCAATCGCGCGGTTACCACTCGGTGTTTTTGCGTCGTCGGCGATGTTGGCGATATCCGGATACCGCGACTTGGTATAGGGTTCGGCTGTCTCAAAGTTCCTGGCCGAATCTTCGGAAATCGCAATAGTTTTGCTAGTGCCATCGGTCACTTTGCTGATACTTACGGGGACCAGCGCAAGCGCCCCGTCGGCACGCGAATTGCGCGCCGTCGGAGTGGCTGCGTCGCGCACTCCTGTTACTGGATTGATATCTGTATAGACGGTCGGCATGTAATCTGTAGTGCCGTAGCTGGCCGGGTCTGGCTCGTACATCGAATTCGACGGACATCGAAACGTCGCAATCACCGCTTTTGCCGCTAGCTGATTTTTGGGGTGATCGCGGTCGTCGTAGGCGAACTTGTAATCGTATTGATCGGCCACGGTAGACTCTTCCAGATAAGGAAGTAATTGCGTGAACGTCGACGTGGGGCCAAAGGCGCTGGCGTTGGTCGTCCAATCCGTCCCTTCACCGCCGGAGGGCAATTTGCCCTTGGCCGAAACGTGGTTGTGAATCCCAATTCCAAGTTGGCGCATGTTGTTCATGCATTGGCTGCGGCGCGCTGCCTCGCGCGCCGCCTGAATCGCCGGCAAGAGTAGCGCTACGAGAATTCCAATGATGGCGATGACGACCAGCAGTTCGACGAGCGTAAAACCGTGTAGGGGCCGGGAGAAGTTGGTACGCTTCTCCGTAGTGGTTCGTTTCCTTTGGCCCCGTACACGGAGGAAGTTGCGATGTGTGTTGCGGGGCAATCGTTCATTGGAGTGGATTTGCACAAGTGCACAGTGACGCTCGGCGCGGTGGATCCCCTGGGGGAGAAGATCGCGGTGCTCAAGATCAGCACCAAGAGTGTGGGAAAGATTGAGGAGTGGCTCAGCACATTGCCGCGGCCTACGCACTTGGCCGTGGAGGCGTGTGCGTTCGTGGAGTGGTTTATCGAACGCTTCTGAGCGTGCGTGGATCGGATCGACATTGCCGACGCCACGGAACTGGCCAACCGCCGCGGCAAGGGGCGGAAGACCGACCGCAATGACGCGCTGGACGTGGCCCGGCGTTTGGCGCGCGGCCAGTGTCCGCTGGGAATCATCGCGCCGCCGGAGCTGATGCAACTCCGCAAGCTGGGCCGGCACTGGCGATGCTTGAGTCGCCTGTTGTCGCGGACCAAGCACTCGATGAAGAGTATGCTCCATGCGGCCAACATCCGCGGCCCCAAGTTCGACGGCGCCAGCGCGCAGCGGTGGCTGTTGGCCAACCGCGATTTGCTCGGCGCCGTGCAGCAGGAGGCCTTCGCCGATTTCATCGACATCCTCAACCTCGTCGAGCGGCAACGCGAACGGATGCGGCGGCAGATGATCTTCGCCTCGCGCAGCGGCACGTACGCACCCACCATCGCGCGGCTGATGAGCGTGCCCGGCATCGCCGAGATCTGGGCCCTCGTGATCGCCGCCGAGACCGGTCCCTTCGAGCGGTTCCCCAACGCCGACGCGCTGGAGTTCTGGGCCGGACTCACCGCCGACATGAAGGAGTCGGCCGGCCGCACCCAGAGCGGGCCCATCACCAAGGCCGGCTCGGCCACGCTGCGGTGGGCCTTGGGCAAGGCGGCTGTCACGCTCTGCCAATCGGACGCTCGCCAGGAAGCGATCCGCCAGCGCCTCATCGCGCGATTGGGCAAGCCCCGCGCCAACGTGGCCATGGCCCGCCGCCTGCTGCGAATCCTGTACGCCATGGTGCGCGACGGAAAGGCTTACCAAGGAGGACCGAGACGAGATCGCACTGCGGCGGCTAATCGAGCACGCCTCAAGAAAAGAAAACAAGTTGCTTGACCAGCCGGAGAAGAAGAACCCAGGAGGGAAAGAATTATCGGTGACCTGCGGCGGAATCGTTGCGGCGTCTCGCTCTGGCGAAGACGCCCCACCGCGTCGGTGACCGCGAGCTGCGTTTATTCGGCCCAAGCGGCTGTGCTTCTCTTCGAGAGAAGACCCAGGCTCCGCTGGGTTGGCTCCTTGGTGACCGCGCAAGAGTGAATTCGGCCCGACCGGTGCGAACAAGGTTTTTTTCAGCCCGGAGTACACGTGGCGGCAATGCGACCGCCACGTCCGGTGACTGCGTAGAGATGAATTCAACCGCCGCGTCGCTTGGCCCCAGCGGCGCAGGACGGACGAAGTGATTCCGCGAACACACCCGAGGGCACCTACCGCCATCTCACAGAGTGACGACCATGACAGAACCATGAGAGAAGAAACTTTCTGCAAAGACCGTTGACCTACGGCCCCTACAGAGATGAACGCGCCTGTTCGCTCCGGCCTTTTTAATCGTCCTGCTAGTCCGCCGCTCATGCTTCGATATCCTTCTGCTAGCTGTTTGGCATTTGCACAAATTCCGCGCGCTGCGCGTGGAACTAAGCCAAAAGCATGCGCGTCGCTAATTAAAAAGAGGTGAAGCGATTGTTAAGATCTTCTAACAAAATGGCTTCGGAGAGGGGGACAGTCCCATTTTGCTCCGAAGACTCCGCAAAATTGGGACAGTCCCCGGCCAATTTGTTAGAAGCTCTTAAGCAAGTCTTTACACACCGGCAAACTGGCGAAGATTGGCTTCCATCCGATCGAGCCGCGCGACGAGCTGCGATTTGGCCGACTCCAGATTGGAAATCTGTTCCGGGGGCGTGTAAGTAAATATATAGAACTTGATCTTGGGCTCGGTGCCGCTCGGGCGGCAGGCGACGTAGTTGCCTGGGGACGCCAAATCCAGAAAGATTAGGTCTCCCTGGGGCCCGTCGAGCCGCTGCGGAGTCGCCGAGGTCGTCGCTGGCCGCTGCGCGTTGCCCGGTTCTGCTTTGCTTTGTGGCCCGATAAGCGTTGTCACGGTGTTCCGTTCGTAGTCGCGAACTTGCACCACCTGGTCGCCACCCATTTCTTTTGGCGGCCCCGAGCGAAACGCCGCCATGACTTCTTGCATCCGAGTCATTCCTTCGCTCCCAGGCATTTGTACGGAAACCGTTCGTTCCTGATGAACCCCATGTTGCCAGAAGAGCGCATCGAGTTTTTCGTGCAACGTTTGGCCCGCTGCTTTTAACTTGGCTGCCAGTTCGCAAAGTAGCATCGAAGCCACCGCGCCGTCCTTGTCGCGCACGTAGGTGCCGGCCATATAGCCGTGCGACTCCTCCGTGCCGTAAACAAACAGGTCGGGCCCGTACTGATCGATCGCTTGGGCGATCCATTTGAAGCCGACCAATAGGTCGCCGATCGTTCGCACGCCGTAACTATCGCCGATGCGGCGGACCATTTGTGTAGTAACGAGCGTCTGCACGATGAAGTGCTCAGGCGTGAGCTTTCCCGCCGCTTGGCGAGTCTCCAGCACATAATCAGCCAATAACGCACAAAGCTGATTCCCGGTGAATGTATGCCACGGCGCATCTTCGGCAAACGTGAGGGGCGCGGCGCAACCGATTCGGTCGCAATCTGGATCAGTCGCCACGGCAATATCCGCCCCAACAGCCCGAGCGCGGTCGATAATCGCATCGAACACCTGCGGATTTTCCGGGTTAGCCACGTGCCTTGGCACGTTCGGAAAGTCGCCGTCCGGCTTGGCATGCAATGCGAATAGTTCGACGTCGGTAAACCCATCTTCCGCCAAAACGGGCAGCACGGCGGTCGCCCCCACGCCATGCAACGGCGAATAAATTACCTTGAGCTTGCGAGGCCCTGGCGTCGCCTGTGTCAGCACAGCCTGCTGAAACTTGGCATCCATTTCATCCTGACACAACAGGATCTTCCTCGCAGCCAGCATTTTGTCGAAGTCAGCTCGATCGATCTCCTGCGTGTTCATCACGCGTTCGATGATCCCCTTATCGTGCGGCGGCAACACCTGCCCACCGGTCGACCAGTACACCTTCACGGCATTGTCGCTCGGCGGATTATGACT
>DASZZA010000862.1:0-10600 GCA_035545135.1 Lacipirellulaceae bacterium
TGCGGCCGATTACGTGATCTGGCGGAAGAACAACGGCTCGGTGTCTGGCTACAACGTGTGGCGTGCCCATTTCGGCGAGTCGGGTGGAAGCGGAGCGCTCGCGACTGTCGGCGCGGCTGTGCCAGAACCAAGCTCATGTGCCCTTTGGCTCGTCCTTAGTTGCGCGTCGCTTTGCATTAGACTCGGGAGTTATGCAAGGTCACGACAATTGTAGCCGCTCTGCGCATTGGAGTTACTGTGGCGTCAAATTATAAACCGCGTTGCGGAAACGGGTCATCTGTACTAAGCCGCCGAAGGTTTGTGTCGGCATCAGGCGCAGCGGCGCTAATTGCATGCGCGGCAAAGGAAGTCCGTGCCGCAGATGTCGGCGGCACAAGCGCTGAGGAATCCATCCGCTTTCCAAGGTCGTTTCTCTACTGCTCACCGACGAAGAGTGGCATTTGGGTGCGGGTTCAGGCAGAGTGCCGCGGCCGATTGACGAATGTGGCCACTGGCCGTACCGATGAATATGTGCTCGGCGTCGTGGCGAAAACGGGACTTACGCCTGATCCTCGCACGGGAGGATTAGCGCCCGGATACGACTACTGGATAATCTTCTCGAAAACTCATGTATTCACTCGGCGTTCGCATTCGTCGGCGTATTTAAACAATCCAACGGTGCTGAAACACGAGGAATTTGGTCGAGCGAATTGGCGTCTTCAAACAACGCCGGCCGACGCGTTGCGTTCGGCTCGCGATGTGCGAACTGCGCTGGAAAACTGGCGAGAGGTTACGGCCAAAACAACATTCGTCAGCGACGACAAAGCTCGCACGTTCAGCGTTGAATATCCGGTCAAGTGGGCAGATTTCAAAATGAAGTCCGATGGTTTTCGGGTGGAGACCGGCCCGGTGTTTTTGTTGGATCCGAACAAGCTACACGTTGGCCAGGTTCCGGAATTTGAAGCATTCCAATGGGCCTACTTTGATTACCACGACTTTGACAAGGTACGATGCTTGCTCGACTGCCCCACGTCAGTTTTGGCGGACGTTACATTTACGCCGCCAAAGGAAGATGGCCGCGAAGCACGCAAGAATAAGGCTCTGACCGGATCAGAATTGAATGAGCTGCGTAATGCTATATTCGGTGGAAAGCTGACGACGCTTACTCAAAACACGGTAGAAAGTCTGTTATCGACCGATCATTACTCACAGGTCAAGGAAGTTGCAGCGACGACGAAATTATTCGCACTTAGAGATTGACTTCGTTGGCGGCCGATGGTGCCGACGACTTAAGTTCAACGACTAAAGCTGAGGAACGAATATCAATTGGCGATTTCCGCTACTGTCTGTGTATATCGGCTTGCAGCGCAGCTTCCTAGCGCAGGGTCTGTCTTTGTCCGAATTTTCGCCCTCAGCGCTTCATTAGTGATCGCGGCACCTGCTTGTGCTGCATCAACCGTGTGGGACGGACCGCCAAACGGCGATTTTCTTGCCGACGGTAATTGGACAGCCGGAGCGCCCCACGCAGCCGATTCCGCAATTTTCAATAACGATTTCGACGACACCGTCGTATTCTCCGGGTCGACAGTTTCGCAGGATCTCTTTCTGGAAAATTCAGTCGGGGCGATTACGTTCGACGTCGATCCGTCGAATATGGGCAACGAATATACCGCATCGCGATACACCATCGTCGGCGCTGCGGCCGGGCAGACCAATCATTTGATCCTTGCGAGTGGTGCGCTCAACACCGGCATTCTACTCGTCGGCAATGTGGCCGGCGCCGACAACAACGACATCGACGTTATGGGCACGGGCACAATCCTGCAGGCAACGGGCGGCACCGGCGGCACGGCCGCCGTTCGCATCGGAAGCAACGGCGGCTCGAATTCGTCGCTGACAGTCTCCAATGGCGCACGGGTGGAGAGTGCGACGCAAACGATCGTCGGTCTACAAGGGGCTTCAAACAACACGCTCATTGTCTCTGGGGAAGGCTCCGAATATAGCAATGCCCAAAGCATCTCGCTGGGAGATAACGTCGCCGCCGACAAGCCCGACCAGACTAATAACCAATTGCAAGTCCTTGATGGAGGATATGCCACGACGCGGGAGCTTATTATCGGTACAACGAGCAAATCGCCGGGCAATACGGTAACGGTTTCTGGTCCGAGTTCGAGGCTCAATGTGCGAGGCGGCCAGCAATCGCCGCCGACCGAGGGTGGACAAAACAATGATGTTGGCCGCGCCTCTTCGAACAATCGATTGCTCATCGAGAATGGCGGCTCGGTTGACGGTAACGCAATCTTTCTCCTCGGCAGGCAGGACACAAGCCTCAATAATTTGTTGTCCGTGCAAAATGGAAGTCTGTCTGGATGGGGAATCGAAATTCGGCACGGAGAGGTTCTGATTAGTAATGGCACAATCGATATTAATCGTGCGTTCGATCATCTTGCGTTACAATACCTGGGCGGCAACTTCTTAGCTGAATCGGCTGACGCCCAAATTGATTTTCGATCGGGTACGCTCGCTACCGTAAACGCCAGTGTGTCGAATGGGTCGGTCTTTACGATCGGCGACGGAGGGTCCACACGTGCTACTTACCGAATGAAGAGAAATGACGAAACGGGAGCAAACGGTACGCATGCTTTCGCCAATGGCGTTCTGCTGGCTTCCAACGGCACCCTGTCGGGTTCCGGTGAGATCGTGGGAAACGTTAGCGGTGTTAATGGAGCGACAGTGGACGTGGGGGATACAGTCGGCGTCGTCGATGTTACGGGAGCGTGGAACAACTCAGGTCTCGAAATCGATTTGGAGCTGGGTGATCTTTCAACCTCTCTAGTCCCGGGAATCGGATTCGATCAACTCAATATTAACGGCACCTTTACACACGGGGGCTCCGTAACCATCGATGTTTCAGAGTTGGCGCGGCCTGCTTCCGCGCAGCAGGTCAAACTTGTGGGTTGGAGCAACCAAGCCGGGAGCAGCGCCAATACTATCGTGACATTTGTGGGCGGAATTCCGCTGGCCTACGCCTATCACAATGACGGTCTTTACCTTACTGTGGATGCGGCTCCTCCCGGCGATTACAACGGCGATGGTGTTGTCGACGCGGCCGACTACGTGATCTGGCGGAAAAGCAACAACTCGCCCGCAAACTATTCGACTTGGCGTTCGCACTTCGGACAATCGGTCGAAAGCAACTTGGCCGCGTCCAATGGTTTAGCTGTTCCCGAAACGGCGTCCTCAACGAACTTATTGATTTCGGCAATCGCCGCGCTAGTCGCTCGACTTATGATTCGAAAGCGATTTCGATGCGCTACCGGAGCGTAAACTTGGAGAATCGACCATGAAAAGCAGCAATTTTGTGAATGGCACTCACTCGAAGATCGCAACTTACGGGTACTTTTTTTTGACTTCGGCGATCATAGCGAATTTGAGCAGCGGACGCGTCCTTGCGGCCACCACTGTGTGGACAGGATCTTCCTCGGGCGGCGTGTTCAACGACGACGCGAATTGGAGCTCGCTGGCGCCAGGTCATACGAATCCTGCCAGCGACCTCGGCATTTTCAATAACGCGACCAACGTCGACGGTACCATCACATTCAACGCCGACATCACCAACTATCGCACATTTGTTCAAAATGACGCTGGAACAATTTCTTTCGATGTAGGTACACATAAGTGGACAATGACGGGATTCTTCCTCGTCGGGGCTAGTTCAGTCTCCGGTTTTCCCGTGATCAAACAAATTGGCGGGGAAATCCAATCCGAACAGCTACTACTTGGGACCGAAGAGTCGGGCCCCAATCCGTCAATTGAATTGACGGGTAGCGGCACACATTGGCACACCACTTATGATAGTGGCGGTTATTTGATAGGAATTCCGGCCGACGGCGCAACCATGAAGGTCACAAACGGCGCTCAAATGTCGGCCTATGGGCAAGCACTGATCGGCTTGGCCGGGTCCAGCAATAGCAAACTGATCATCGACGGGATCGGCTCGCAAATGAATCTTGGAAATTATCTCGGCATCGGGCACACGGCAAGTGATTTTGGCACGATTGCGACAGGCAGTCGAGCTGAATTAATAAATGGGGCGACGGGCACCGCATCGGGCGTCTTGATGGGCATTACCACGGGTGCTACCGACAATACACTGCTCGTATCTGGCGCGGGATCAATGCTCACGTTGACTGGCGTGAACAACAACGATGGAGCAATCAGCTCGATTGGCCGGGAAGGTATTAACAATCTCATGCAGATTGACGATGGCGGCATTGTCAATGGCAGCAATCGCTTTCAATTGGGGTCCAGCCCTACAAGTACCGGAAACCAGATACTCATTAACAACGGCAGTCTTTCTGGCACGAGCTTGGAGATCAACCAAGGCAGCGTGTCGGTGACGAAGGGTACGGTGGACCTGGTGCAGTACTACGACGACATGATGATGGTGTGGTCGGGCGGGGGAATCACAGCGACAAACGGCGCCTCATCAACCATCACCTTTAATAGCGGCACCGTGCGCAGCGTGAACGCCGATATCGACAATGGCTCTCCCTTCACGGTAGGGGACGGAGGAGCCGACTCCGCAACGTATATCATGCGGAAAGACGTGGACGGCAACCGTGGAGTCCATACTTTCACCAACGGCCTGTCGCTGTCAGCCAACGGAATCCTGTCGGGCGACGGGGATATTGTGGGTAACATCAGCGGCACTGCGGGCGCCAAGGTCGAGGTAGGTGCTTCGCCAGGAATTATTAACGTGACCGGCGATTGGAACAACGCCGGCATTGGCATCGACCTGGAAGTGGACGATCTCTCGTCGTCCGTGGTGCCAGGCGAGCAGTTCGATCAGCTCAACATCAGCGGCGCCTTCACGCACGGCGGTAGCGTTACGATTGATATTTCCGAGCTGGTGGGTCCGGCGTCCTCGCAGCAACTCAAACTCATTGGCTGGGGCAGCCAGTCGGGGCTCAGCAGCTCGACGATGGTGTCGTTTGTCGGCGGCAGCCCGCTGACATACAGTTTTCAGAGCGACGGACTCTACGTGAGCGTATCAGCCGGCGGAATCCCGGGCGACTACAACGGCGACGGTTCGGTGAATGCGGCCGATTACGTGATCTGGCGGAAGAACAACGGCTCGGTGTCTGGCTACAACGTGTGGCGTGCCCATTTCGGCGAGTCGGGTGGAAGCGGAGCGCTCGCGACTGTCGGCGCGGCTGTGCCAGAACCTGGTTCGCGCGCATTAGCAATTAGCATGGTCGCTACCATTTTGTTTGTACAAAGGCGCAGCACGGCACATATCAATCACGAAATTGAGCGGTCAGCATGAGCATCCACCCCGAAGCAACTCGACGTTTCGACCTCACCGGCAAGGTTGCCTGGGTCATCGGCGGCGCCGGGTTATTGGGTTCCGAAGTATGTAAGGCGCTTGCGGAGCATGGTGCGCATGTTATTGTCAGCGATCTTCGGGAAGATCGCATGACGGAATTAGTTACGCATTTGCGCGCCGGCGGTCTCGCGGCAGATGTCATAAAACTCAACATCGGAGACGAAGCCCAGGTCGAGAATGCTACGGCACAAATTGGGGCAAAATATGGCCACCTCGACGCGCTTGTGAACATGACCTACTTCTACACGAAAAAGCCATGGGACGAATTAAGTGCTGCCGATTTCGAAGCAGGGTTACGGGTCACGCTAACGGGGGCTTTCGTTGCCACGCGTGAGGCAGGCAAAGTGATGCGCAGCCAAGGCGGCGGTTCCATCGTGCATTTTTCGAGCATGTACGGCGTCGTCAGCCCCGATCCACGCATGTACCCGGCCAGTCAAGCGGTTAATCCCATCGACTATGGCGTTTCAAAAGCCGGCATTCTGCAACTGGTCCGATATCAAGCCGTACAGTTGGCCCGCACTGGCGTGCGTGTTAACGCAATTGTGCCCGGTCCATTCCCAATACCTTCCACGCAGGGCCAGGACACCGAGTTCATGCAGCGACTTCAATCCAAGGTCCCGATGGGGCGAGTTGGTCATCCGCGCGAAATTGCGGGTGCTGTTGTGTTCCTAGTGTCCGACGCTTCCAGCTACGTGACCGGAACACAGATCGTAGTCGACGGTGGATGGACAGCTTGGTGAAGCATTTCGTGGATGGGTGTGCGGGCCCAGTATATAAGATTTGACATACTTCACCGTATCGCTAGCCGCCGACAAGGCAAATCAACGTGCTCTCGTTTATCGACGCCATTATCGTCGTAATCTATCTGTGCGGCATGATCGTGGTCGGTCTGGCCTCGCGCGGCCGGCAGCGCGATGCGAATGACTATTTCACGGCCAGCGGGATGATGCGTGGTCTGCTCGGAACAGTGCTCGTCGGCCTATCGATTGCGGCGACACTGTTCAGCGGCATCAGTTTCATATTTTATCCTGCCGTCACATATAGTACCGGGATCGTACTTTTTGCAGGCGTTGCGCTCGTGTGTATGCCGGTAGCTTTCCTTGCACTCCAGTGGTTCCTGCCGCGTTATCTTGCGCACGGAATCGTACATCCATACGAAACAATCGAACGGAAATTCGGTGCAGCGACGCGAACGGTAGCGTCGAGCATGTATGTGTTGATGCGTATTGGTTGGATGGCGGCGCTCATCTACGCTCCGACGTTGGCGATTATGGCGGCGGCGCGCCTGTCGCCCGCTTGGTTCTGGCCGTGCGTGTTAGCTACCGGTCTTGTTAGCACCTTGTATACCGTCTTCGGAGGGATCCGCGGCGTCATTGTCACCGACGCGATCCAGTTTCTGGTGATCGTTGTCGGCATCGCGATGACGTTTGTTTGCGTTTGGACCAAAATTCCCGTGTCGCTGGGCGAAGCCATCGAAACGCTTCGTTCCGCCGGGAAACTCGAGATACTGCGACTGTCCCTGGACCCCACAGCGGGACTGACTCTTTGGACCATCACCATCGGTGTAACTATCGCCAATCTGGCTAACTACATCGGCGATCAAATGTCGCTGCAGCGGTACTTGGCGACGGGCGATACGCGAACTGCAATGCATACCTTTTCCATCAATGTCGTCGGGGTCGTGGGCGTCCTCGCTTTGCTTGCCGGTGTGGGACTTTCGATGTTTGTATTCTATCACTATGTTCCTGATCGAAATCTTCCTCGGAATGCAGATCAGATATTTCCGCACTTCATCGCGACACAGTTGCCAGCTGGTATATCTGGGCTGGTGCTCGCGGCGATACTCGCTGCAACAATGAGCAGCATGACCAGCGGTATCAATGCCTTGTCCGCCACAGTCACGCTCGACCTCATGCCGCGCATTGTGCGCCCGCTCTCGCCGCGCGAGCAGCTGCGGTTCGCCCGGGTTTGCAGCTGTTTATTTGGCGTGGTATCGACTCTTTTGGCCGGTGTCGTAAATCGCTTGGGAACGCTATTTGAGCTGACGCAGATCATTTTGGGCGTTTTTGCCGGTCCGTTGCTGATCGTCGTCGTCCTGTCAGTAACCACACAAAGCGTTTCGTCGACAGGCATGATTCTTGGGCTTATTGGTGGTTGTGCCGCGGGCTGGGCGGTGGCGCTTTCGCCGATTGCGCCTCTTTGGACGGCCCCTGTCGCCGCAGCGGCTACCCTCGCGATCACATTGATCGTACATGCCGTGACGGGGCATCGCTCGAGATAACATGGAGTGAAACTTGGAATTCTGCAAATCGGTGATCGTGTTATTCGCCAATTACATATGAGCCTAGTTTCCGATCCACAGCGCATTCGCTTGGGAATGGCCGGTATGGTCGAAGAAAACGGCCACCCGTTCAGTTGGAGCGCCATAATCAATGGCCGTTACGACTCCCAGATAATTCGTAATGCCGGGTACCCGATGATCGTTGATTACTTGGACGCTCAGGCACCGATTTCGCTCGGTTTGCCCGGCGTCGAAATCACGCATATCTGGTGTGATCGACCCGAGGACGCCCAAGCCATTGCTCGTTCGGCTAAGATCGCGCATTGCCTCGATACACCGACGGACATGATCGGTCATGTGGACGCCGTCGTCATTCCCACCGATAAGGGCGAGGAGCATCTTGATCGCGCTCGGCCGTTCGTGAATGCCGGGTTGCCAGTCTTCATCGATAAGCCGCTCACGACGCGCCTCGATCATCTAAAACAGTTCATCGAATGGCACAACGCTGGAAAACATATTTGTTCAAGTAGCGCGATGCGGTATGCTCACGAATTCCGCTGCTTACGGCAGCAGCTTTCAATAGTGGGGCAACCGCGCCTCATTGTCGCCACTTGTGCCAAGAGTTGGGAGCGCTACGGAATTCATGCGATCGAAGCGGTGTACGGTCTCCTGCCATCCGGCGGTTGGATCGACGTGTGCAATGTGGGCAACATTGAAGCCAATATCGTTCACATACGACACGCGCAGCCAGTAAACACTGTAATCGCCGTCGTGAACGATATGTTCGGCGGGTTCTGCCACGTGACGGTATACGGAACCACCGGTCGAATCGATGCCCGCTTTACCGATAGCTTCACAGCATTCAAATCGCAGTTGCAAGCATTCATTGAACACCTGCGTGGTACGAGTTCGATTGACTTCGCAGCAACTATTGAGCAGATGAAGATCGTCGTCGCCGGCATACGCAGTCGCGAGCGCGGCGGCCAACGCCAACTGCTTTCTCAGGTAAATTCGTAGACGTTAGAGAGCTTTGTCTGAGTAATGGTCGGATAACATGTTTCTCGTTGTGTCGATCAAGGAAAGGAGTGCGATTTTGATATGCTCCGGCGCGCGCGCCCACACCTCGCGCGGTTTTCGCCCCGTTCGGTTTCCGATTCAAGAGCTGGATGAAAACATCGGCGCGGTCGTCGATGCGATCGGTCGGGCGATTGATGAATTGGAGCTGGTGCGAAATCCCCCCTCCCCAGCCCTCCCCGTCAAGGGGAGGGAGCCGAACCAGGGTTGGTGCAGTGCCGAGGGGGAGCCGGACTAGAGCCGGCAACGCCGGACTCGGTATCGGCAACGATTGGTTGGGAGACAAAGCCAGTGGGGGATTCGTGGAGGAGGGCGTTCGAAGGTTTGGACTTGGACAGGAGGTCGCAGAGGGAGCGGAGAGAGGATGCGTTCGAGGGCGAAGTGAACACGGGGTCGGCGCTACTGGGTGAGCAAGTAGTGGTACCGCGTACCCGAGCAGGCGGTGGCACCGTTGGGCAGTCGGTCGGAATTGGTCGCGTCCAACCTGGTATTTACTCGATCCGGATGGCCAGCAGCTACCGGGCTGCCGTACATTCACAATTTTCCAGGCGGGAAGCTCGATCATTAATGCACGAACAACGCACTGGCTCCGCCAGCGCTTCGGCCAGCCTACAGCTTGCGGCTAGTCTCGAGTGGCACTAGGGGATGCCAAATAACGGCAATTGCCGCAATATATTAGATAGGCCGCCGATCAGTTAAGAGTTTCTGGACCTCTTCGATTGTGCGACATTTGCCGCTCAGGTGCAGCACCGCATGGCAATTGGGGCAGACAGGGCGTAAATCATGTACCGGATCGACTGCGTGCGCCTGACGTACCTTAGACAACGGGCGAAGGTGGTGGACGTGAATGTACCCCTCCGCAGTCGGGCCGTAGCGCGCCCCGAAGTCGAACTTGCACACGCTGCAAATGTGGCCGTGCGCTTTAATGCAAGAGCGGCGGGCTTGTTGATCACGCTCGTAGGCATTGACGGTGATCGTGCGAACGGCCCCCTCGACGTAGGTACCTTCCGCTGGAACCTCTTCGGGAAGGGTGAACCCACGGTTTGACCGGCCAGACACTGCCCGCGACTTAGGGTGCAGCTTGATCCCATAGTTGTCCTCGCAGTATTGAAACGCGTGATCGATCCAAATCGGTAGATCGGCCGGGAATGAGTCGGACAGCGTTATAGCACCCGTGTCCTTTTCCTTATCAGATTTGCGCTCACCCGACCGCTTCAAGGGGCCGCGTGGACTAAGGAAATGACTTTTGCGGTCGATGCGTAACTTGAGTTTGACCGATCCCTTTGTCGAGCAATAAAGGATGGCGACCCATTGGTGCTTCCTAGGACTGGTTCGCCATCCCACACGAACCTGCTGTGCGTCGGAATCGATTTCGTAGAAATCGGCTCCGTGACGGCACAGCAAGGGTTGAAGCCGATCCGCGATTGCACGACATTCAGCAGGCCAGTTGTCAAACATTAAAGTGAACCCCCCAAGTACGAGTGACAACCTCATATTGCGGGGGCGCTGGCTCCTCCGCACGCGATTCGAACGACTCGTTCATGTGTCTACACCTCCTATCAGAAAACGGTGAACAACATTCTACTGAATGCTGATAGCTGACGCACTGTTTCTTTACAGGCCAGCGGTTGAGTTGCAGGTTCGACGAAGCCTAGGTATATGCTATTAGAAAGACCATCCGATTCCACTAATCGCCGCCGAGGTCCAGATCGGTAAGCTCTCGATCATGACGCGACGATCGTCGCGCGAGACTATGCGCCGGGCGCTGCGCTTCGGCATTTCATCGAATGTCTTTCCGTCGAGTTTGCGACCGGTCTCGGATTTTCGAATACCGCCCCATTGTTTGAAGAAGAAGGGAACCCGGCCGGTCCGGCATT
>DASZZA010000863.1:0-2656 GCA_035545135.1 Lacipirellulaceae bacterium
CCTTGATTTCCGAGATCTCGATCAGGACAGCATCGAAGCTGCGTCCGCTTCTGACGAGATCTTCCAGTGCCTCCAGATTGGTGGCGCCGGACACTTGATACGCGGCGTCTCGCGCAAGAAGGCTGGCTAGGCCGGCGCGAAACAGGGCGTTGGAATGCACCACCGCGATGGCGGTGCCCTGGTTGCTTTTGGACATTTGAAACCCCGAATGTTCATGATCCTGTTCCCCTGCTAATTTTTCGGCGCTGAAATTTTGCTTTGTTTTTGTGACTGCAAGTAGCGGGCGAGGAGATACGCATCCTCGCTCGTAATATCGATATCGGCCTTCGCGCCATGCTGACGCGGCAGCCATGTGCGAAGGTCGATATCCGTCCAAACCGATTGTTCGTTTGCGACGTCCGTGATGGATGGTGCAATTCCCGTGTCGGCTTCGTCAGGCAGGGAATGGCAGCTGGCGCACTTCTCTTCCGCGACCTTGGCTCCCGGCTCCTCGGTGCCCTGGCTGCGAACATCGATCGCGAGCGCCATGAAGGCCGTTACCCCGATCGTGTATGCCCATCCCCCAGCCATAGTCTGCCTTAGCTGCTGACTGCCTTCATCGCGTCGGCGAACCCGGCGAGCGAGAAGGGAATGATTAGAATGCGATTGTCGAGTTGATAGGCCACGATGCCGTCGTGACCACGCCGGAATTCACCCAAGGCGGTATCCGTGGATTTCTCTGCGACTCCCGCTTCGCAGTAGTCTTTCTTGCACCCGCCGACGCGAAGGCCTGCCTCCCAACCGCTGGAGAGGCGCATCGCAACAGGGTTTCCCGCCTTTGCCGCTGCGGGAAGCCGGAATGCCATGCGAACGGGAGAACTCGGAGTAGCCCGACCGATTAGAATCTGAACGCCTGCCGCATCGAAATGCGCAACACAGGCGTTCTTTTGCGGGCAATCAACGCGCCAGTCTTGATAGGATTGTGTTGCTCCTGCTTCGCTGGGAGCAATGAGGATGGCTGCGAAAGCCCCGATGAGCGCGGTGATGCGAAGTACATCTGGTGTCCACATCGGCGTAATCCTTTTTCGTATTCATCTGGATCAACCGTATTTCGGAATAGTCACGGCTGCCGATTGCGACTCAGACCTCACTTTTTCGTATCCGTAAATAATCCTTTGGAGTTATTTGAAATCATCTTACTCTGAAAGTGTTGTCTTTCCAGTGTGAGATGTTGATTGAAATCAATACTGAGCGTCCTTTTGCATTGTTAGGCATTTTACAAAGCTCGGGGCGTCAGTTTGAGATTATTCCTGCGTCGATCGGACTTAGCGCGCCTTGATCGTCACGTAGGTGCCGGGCGCATCGCCCAGGACTTTCAACTTTCCATCGCCGGGTTTGCGCGCGTGGACTTTGGGACCGGATAATTTCGACAGCCACGCGTCCCAATCCGGCCACCAGGAGCCGGGTGTTTCCTTTGCACCTGACTGCCAATCTTCAACTTTCGCGGGGTAGGGCTGGCCGGTCTTGCCGTCCGGCGTCATGCCGAACGCGTCGTTGGTCCAGTACTGATATTTCTTCGCAGCCGGCGGATTGATCACGCCGGCGATATGCCCGCTGCCGGCGATGATGAAGCGGATCGGGCTGCCAAAAAGCTTGGTGGATTTGTACACCGAGCGGAACGGCGCGATGTGATCGTCTTTCGCGCTTTGCAGATAGATCGGGATTTTTACTTTTGAGAGATCGAGCTTCTGACCGCCCAGCACCATCTTGCCTTGCGACAGGCAGTTGTTCTTGTAGAACTCGCGCAGATAGAACATGTGCGTGGCGACCGGCATCCGCGTGGTATCGGAATTCCAGTAGAGCAGGTCGAACGGCGCCGGCTCCTTGCCGAGCAGGTAGTTGCTGACAACGAACGACCAGATCAGATCGTTGGCGCGCAGCATGTTGAAGGTGGTGGCCATCTTGGCGCCCTCCAGCACGCCGCCGGCGTCGTCCATCTGCTGCTTGAGCGCTTCGAGCTGCTCATCGTCGACAAAAACCTGAAGGTCGCCCGCCTCGCTGAAATCCGCCTGCGCGGCGAAGAAGGTGGCACTGTTCACGCGGTCGTCGTTTTCTGCAGCCATGTAGGCGAGGGTGGCCGACAGCAGCGTGCCGCCGATGCAATAGCCGATGCAGTTGACCTTCTTCTCGCCGGTCGCGGCCGTCACCGCATCGAGGCCTGCGAAGATGCCCTGGCGCATATAGTCTTCGAAGGTCTTCTTCGCGAGCTTCTTGTCAGGGTTCACCCAAGACACGACGAACACGGTGTAACCCTGCGCCGTCGCCCAACGGATGAAAGAGTTTTCCGGCTTCAGATCGAGGATGTAGAACTTGTTGATCCAGGGCGGGAATATCAGCAGCGGGGTTTTGTAAACCTGCTCGGTCGCCGGATCGAATTGCAGCAGCTCGATCAACTCGTTGCGGAAGACGACTTTGCCGGGCGCGGTCGCGATATTTTCGCCGATCTTGAAGGCGTCGGCGGATTGTCGAATGGAAAGCTGCCCGCCGCCCCGGTCCAGGTCCTCCAGAAGATTGTTCAGGCCCTTGACGAGATTTTCGCCGTTCGATTGCAGCGTGGTGCGCAGGACTTCGGGGTTGGTGAGCACGAAGTTGGTGGGCGCGATCGCGTCCGCGAATT
>DASZZA010000864.1:0-4608 GCA_035545135.1 Lacipirellulaceae bacterium
GCCGTGACTCACCTAAGCAATTCATATGCTAGGACGCGTCGCCGGCATCAGCGCTCAAAACATGCTCTGGTCGTACTTAGCAAACGGCTTGGTAAAGCTTCATTTGCCAGGTAACGACGAATGGACCCACATCAGCAATCTCATGAACCAGTACGCCGACTTGCCACTCGACATGGCCGATGCTTCGCTGGTTAGTGCTGCGGAAGCATTAGGCGACTTCCGCCTATTTTCAATTGATGCTTCCATGCGGGCTGTTCGCATTGCCGGACGGAATTTTTTCGACGTCGTACCTTGAAAACGTGATGAAGTCTAAGTCCTACCGACGGCTCTTCCGCTTTTCGTTACGAACGCTACTTATCCTGCTCACGTTGTACAGCATTTGGCTCGGCCATATGATGCACCGCCTGTATGCGCGGCGTGATGCCTGGCGGGCAATCCACGAATGCGGCGGTAGTTGCGGCTTTGCAATCGTCGGGCCAGCTTGGCTTCGGTACCTCGTTCGAAGCAAGGAATGCTTCTACGATGCCGTGAGAATTTCTTTCGATTCAAACAGCCACAGCCGCCGATCGAAGAGTCCTTTCGGTGATGACGACTTTGCGGAAATGGTCGACCAAATCAACGTCTACGCGGGCTTCAATACGCTCGACTTGGGTGGTAGCGGGATTACAGACCATACGCTCAACCATCTCACGAAGCTCAAGAAGTTCCGAAAGATTGTACAGCTCGTGGTCTCAAACACACAGGTATCGGATCAAGGAATTGCGGATATTTCCACGTTAAAAGCGCTGACGTTTCTTGATATCGGACATACGAATATCACGCAGGACGGAATCGTAAGGTTACAACGAGCACTCCCCAACTGCGAAATCCAGCATTGATCGCTCACTCCAACGGCGCCACCGTCCCTCTCACCCGCGGCAGCTCCGGCAACAACAGTGCAAACGCCGCCGCCAGCAAAAATAAGAAGCTCGTGTAATACAGCGCTTGCTGGTAATCGCCCGCGTCGCCGAACGTTCCCAAGTAAACGGTGCCGAACGCCGCCGCCAACCGGCCGATGTTGTAACAGAACCCCGCGCCGGTCGTACGCAGCAGCGTCGGAAACAGTGGCGGCAAGTACATCGTGAACAGCGCGAACACGCCCTGGCACAATCCGATCAGCGGCAGCCAGATCCACATGCTCTCGATCGTGCGCGGCTCGCGGTAGGCAAAAAACATCGATGCAAAATACGCTATGCACATCGCCACCACCGCGGGCCGGTAACCAATCCGTCCCGCCAGCGCACCGGCCAAGAAGTTACCGATCGTCGAGACCCCCACCGTGATCGTCAACCCAATAATCGGCAGCCGGCTCTGGTCCGTCGCCGACCACCCGGCCGCATCCGCCAGGTTCCGCATGTGCTGGGCGAACCAAAACATGAACGCCCAATGCCCCGTGAGCGAAGTCGCACATACCAACACCGCGGGCACCGTGATCGCTAGCACGCGCCCTCGGAACAACTCAATGAACGGCGGGTGTTCCTCACTCGCAATCTCCCGCGCTGCCTGCCACTCTTCGGGCTCCGGCACGGCGCGGCGAATCCACAATACCAACAGCGCCGGCAAAACGCCCACCAAAAACACCGTGCGGTCCGGCAAATGAAGCAACGGCAGCAGCACGTACCCGGACAGCATCGCCAGCAAAATGCCAAGGTTCACCCCCGTCTGCAGCACCGCCGCCACCCAGTGCCGCCACTTCGCCGGCCATGTCTCCGATAACATCGATGCCCCCACCGCCCACTCGCCGCCAATCCCCAGCGCCGCCAAGAAGCGATAGATCAACAGCTCCCACCACGTATGCGCGAAGTACGACAGCCCGGTGAACATCGCGTACATCAGGATCGTAAGCATCAGAGCCCGGCTGCGGCCCAGCCGATCACCCACGCGGCCGAATACACCGCCGCCCAGCGCCCAACCGATCAGAAATGCCGCTTGAATCCACGAGCTCGTATCACGTACGGCATTCGAGTGCTCATCCATCGCCATCAATTGCGCAACGAACGGCGTCGCCACAATCGTAAACAAGTGAAGATCGAGCCCGTCGAAGAACCATCCCAGCCACGCCGCAATCCCCGACTTCCACTGCGTGCCCGAAATATCGCGCAGCCGCACAATCTCGGTAGAACTGTCAAGAATTGTTTCAGACATCACGGTATGTTACGCAGTCGGTAGCGGAACCCACAACCCACATATTATCATCGATGACAACGACCACGCCGGTTTAGCGTCGGCCGCAAGGCCGAATTTAGTACCGCCGCGCATCAACCTTCACCAATCATTCTGCCCCGACGATAACCAACACTCCCATCGAAAGCGAAACAATGAACCGCACCCCGTTCGTCTTCCTGCTTCTGCTCGCTGCTTGCTTCATTTGGCCAATGCTCGCGCGCGCCGACAACTTCACCGTCGCCGGCTGGAACCTGGAAAACTTGTTCGACACCGCCGACGATCCCAAGGTCGAAGGTGATGAAGAGTTCACGCCCGACGGCCCCAAGCATTGGACGCCCGAGCGCCTCGACATCAAGCTCAAAAACCTCGCCGGCGTCATCAGCAAAATGAACGACGGCCGAGGCCCGGACATCCTAGGCGTGTGCGAAGTCGAAAACCGCAAGGTCGTCGAAATGCTCGTTGACAAGCTCAAGCCACTCGGGCGCAAATATGAAATCGTCCACAAGGATTCACCCAGCGAGCGCGGAATCGATTGCGCCATCATCTACGACAGCGGTGTTTTTACGCTCGCCGATTCGAAGTTCCACCACGTCGATTCCGGGCCGACTCGCGACATCGTCGAAGCCAAGCTGCGGCGCAACGGTAGCGACTTGTACGTCTTCATGGACCACTGGCCCTCGCGCTTCCACGAAGAATCGTTCCGCAATACGGCCGGCGATGTCGCCCGCAAGCGAATCGACGAAATCCTCGCCGCCGATCCCAAAGCCGACATTATCATGCTCGGCGATTTCAACGATGAATCGAACGACGCCGCGATTCGCGACCATCTGCGAGCCGTAGCCAGCAAAGAGAAAATGCCGCCGGATGCCATGCTCGACACGACGGCTCCTATCCAAGCCGCCGGAAAAGGCACGCTGGTCTACAAGAACAAATGGGAACTGCTCGACCACATCATCATCAGCCCTGGCCTCCTCGACGATGCCGGCTTCCGCTGGAAAACCGGCAGCAGCAAACGGTACGAAATTCCCGAGCTCTTTTACCAGCCCAGATATAGCGACGCGATCAAACGCCCCTCATCCAGCTACACGCGTAACCAGTTTCACAAGAATGGCTACTCCGACCATCTCCCACTCGGCTGCGTCATTGTGCAGTAGCGTTAGCGGGGACTGTCCCAATTTTGCGGAGTCTTCGCAGCAAAATGGGACTGTCCCGCGCCGTCTTCGCTTGAAGCGCCATCAATCTGCCGCGTACCCGGGTCCAGTTTTGCAAATCGTTGCCGGCGTGTAAACTAGTATACAGGTGGGATTTGCGTCGGAGCGTCGGTCATATTTAAAGAAGCGCCAGGTTTGGTCCATCGGCTCCGGCCGTGCGCATTCCCTTGGTACTTGTATGCCTATTCAACTCGAATGCCCTGGTTGTAAAACGACGTTGCAAGTGCCCGACGATATGGCCGGCAAGCAGGGCAAATGCATCCATTGCGGACAGCGGGTCACCGTCCCAGGAAAAGCCAGCGCGAGCGTCTCCAGCATCAGCGGTCTTGCCCCGTCGCTCTTCGAGGCTTCTCCCGAATCCATGGTTCGCGAACTGCACCGCCGCCAGCAAAGTGCGTTGCTTCTCATTTTCAAACCGTCCGACGATGCCAGCTACGACCTCACCAACGTGCCCGAGTCCGACTTGAAGTGTATCGCCACCGAAGACATCAATCAGGCACGCTTCGCGCAGGTCGTCGAGGGTTTCGCCAAGCGGTTTGCCCCGCGCAGAAAAGGCCCGGCGGGTTCATCCAGCGTTACACTCGACGAGCAGCTGTACGAGCTCAAAGGCGACCGGCTCGGCATGACGCTCGAAGAATTTCGCGGAAAATACAATCGTAGCGGCGACGGCGGCCAGCGCTTGCCCCTCTGCTCCGACACCGCGTGGGGCGCCAACAAGGCATCACTCCATCCCGAGCCCTGGCACCGCGCAGCGGGCATCGTCCATGCCCGCATCGACCTGCCCTCCGAAGATAATTCGCCTACCGTCGCCGGCGTGAAAACCGATTTGCTCCTGTATCATTTCATCGATGATAAGCTGTTCCGTATTTCCGCGTACTTTCCCACCGACCAATTCCACGTCGTTAGCGACGCCGCGATCAAAAAATACGGACCTGTCACGCGCGAGACCCATCATCCTCGGCAGCTCGTTTGGGAGAATCCCTGGGCTTCCGTATATCTCACTCGCGGCACCGTCCACCCGCGCGAAGCCTCTGTGCTAGAGCTCGTTCACAAGCGGCTCGACGAACTCGCCGCCTCCCGCGCCCCCACAGCCGCCGCGGATATTTGAGAACGGATGAAAGATAAAAGATTAGGGATGAACGATGTGAAGTTTCGCCGCCGCGCATCATCCTTCATCCTTCATCACTAATCG
>DASZZA010000865.1:0-7162 GCA_035545135.1 Lacipirellulaceae bacterium
AAACGACGCGTCCCGCCGGGCGTCGTAATCGGGATCGGCTGGATTGAAGCTGCTGATCCGCACGACGGGTATAACGGCCTGCAAAAAATGGTTGTTGCCCAGGTAGATGGCCGTGTGGCGAACCTTTCCGTCCTGGCCCAGGAAGTACAGCGTGTCACCGCGGCGCAGGCCGGCCCTGTGCCAGCGGGTGGCGCACAACTGGCCGACGTAGATCTGCTGATTTGCGTCCCGGGGCAAGTGCACTCCCGCCGCGGCAAACGCAAATTGCACCAGCCCGGAGCAATCGATACCCTGCGACGTTTTTCCGCCCCACAGGTAATGAGTTCCCAGGCGTTGCCGCCCTGCGGCGACGATTTTGTCGATCTCGGCGCTTGAGTCGTGCTGAAGCTCGCAAGACGCGGCCGGCAATTTCACCTGCTCCCCCGTTGGCAATTCGACGGAAACCGTATCCTTGCCGTTGCTCACCAATTTCAGCGAAGCTCCTGCCGGAATCATTTTACCCACGATATGCTGGTCCGACGTTACCCGCACACGTTTGCCCGACAGGTAGTTTGTGAATGCACGTGCATCGACTCGTAGTACGTCGTCGCTGTGAATATAGCCTAAATACCCCTCACTGCTGTGCACGAGCAGATGGCCGTTCTCTTCGCGGAGTACATACAGCGGCTCGCCCAAAAGGCAGGTATTCTCTGGTCGGAGCCGACCGCTGGGGTGATCATAGCAAACGCTGTGAGGCGCTTTCACAAAACCAAATATTCGCTTGCCCAAGGCGGGTGCAGGCAACGATTCCATTCGGTCTTCCACAGTGAAGCCGAGAATCGTCAAGAATCTCACAAGTGCTTCGCGCGTTTCTGGAAATTCCGCATAGCCGTTCAGCTCGACTCGTTGATCCATCTCAACCTTAGCCGTCATATTGAACGCAAACAGCCGATTGTCATTGCCAAGTTCGGCACGGAAGAATTCGACGTATTGCGGCAACCGATCAGGCTTGCCGACCAGGTCGGGCTCAACTTTGCGTGCGAGGCGTTCCAGTACACGGGAGATCGAAAACTCTGCCTCCGTCGGCAAAACGACTTCATCGGCAGCACGAGCAATGTACGGAGTAGTAGTCACCGCTAATAGAACGAACCACAAACGAATCATCCGGTGCACCCCAAGCGAAGTTCGATAGCACACCGTCCCATTGTAATCGAAGTTCACTGCGCAGCGACCCGCGCGCCCTGGCCTGGTTGTAGTTGCGTCGCGAGAGAAACGTCGTCGCCAAGGCGGCACGGCAAATTAACGTTGGCGAATTTGCCGAATGGGCCAATCGCCGCTGTTTAAGTGCAACGCTTTCACAGCGTAGGTGACAATTGAAGGCGTGCACCGGCGACAAAGGGCCAAAGCGCGTTGCATACCTAGGGGGCGGTTGCGGCCTTTGCCGGCGCGCTGCACAGAGATCATACAACAGCTCTCGGAAAGAAACCGAATAGCTGCTTAAACTGTGGTTTTCTACAATACGCCGAAAGCATTGAGGAAATTGACCCCGACGGGACTCGAACCCGTGTTACCGGCGTGAAAGGCCGGTGTCCTAGACCGCTAGACGACGGGGCCGGCGCATACATCCACCAAAACGGAACGTCGGTGATTTTTTCCGACCCCGTCGCCCGGCGCTCGCTTGGCGGTGCCGGGAGTGATGCGGCGAATTGTCGAAGCTTCCTAAGCTGTATATGGTTACGCTGCCCGATCGTCAAGGCAACACCCGCCACATCCGGGGAGTCCGATCGAAATCGAAATCCTACATGTCATCACATCCGTGAAACGCCGAGGATGTTGTCAACGCCGAGACTGAGAATAGGACCCCACATACTAGGTCGATGGGTGACAGTGACGGCGTATGACCCAGCCTACAAGGTAGGTGCCAGATGAAACGCGATCGATAATACAGATCACGTGCCAATCTAGCGCATAGGAAGCGGTCGGAAACCACTAACTGGCGGGAGCGGTGCTAGCAGCGAAAAAATTAGCAAACGAGAAAAGAGCAGTCCGCAGAATGGGAGGAGGCGGAGGACCTCTTCATTCAATCGGTCACTTTTGAGCCGTCGTTGTGAACAATGCCCGGATCCGATGCTTCGGGCTTTTGTTGGTTGCGACGGATTGCCTCATAGACCTCATTACGATGCACGGGGACCTCCTTCGGAGCTTCGACTCCGAGGCGCACCTTGTCGCCGCGAATTTCGACGACCACGATCGTAATATCATCATTGATGATGATGCTCTCGTTCTTTTTCCGTGATAGAACTAACATGCTCGATTCCTTCCAGCGGACGCGTCCGAACGCCAAGCAGACTCGCGACTTATCTTTTTTTCTCGCGGTCGACGATACCGACAGCCGCTCTGACCAACGGTCATTTTAACGGGGCGTGGTCGTCTCAGGGGACAGTCAGGCCCTTCAATTCACTCTACGTGGTGCCGGGGGCTAGTCAAGGAAACATTGGGCCGAGAAACCGGCTTTTCCGGCCGCTGTGCTGGCATTTGGCATAAGATTTGGCCAACTCCGCGCAAGCAGGTTCCCAAGATTCTTGGCGAAATTGAGTAAATCGCACATCTGGGAGCGAGTTAAGTCCATGCGCCAGAACGAGATGCAGCATACGGTGGGGGTAGGAGGGTCGAGCTTCATGTGCCCATACGCTATGCACCGAGGAAAAAAGCCGAGAAGAAAGGCCGTTGCGTCGGATTCTCCCTGTTTTGTCAATCCGACCGCCTACATTGCCTTGGCCAACGCGACATTCTGGCGAGTGCCATGATCCCGGCCACAGCAAGGGGGCTACCGAATGACCTGCCGCGATTCGTGTCACAGCGGTCTAGTTCATCACTTCGGTGCACTACCGAAGGTGAACGATTCCACACAATCCATAAGATTCGCCGACAACTCATGTCACGGGAAACGAGCGCGCACGTGGTGAACGGAACGCGCTCAGAAACATGGGCACGGATTGGGCGCCCATACATGTTTACTGTTCGCCGCGGGTTTCGCGGCTCGTACAAGTTGATGGATAAATGGCGCCGATTCATTGCCCGACATCTGCAAACCGCATTTGCCGGGTTGCGAATCCATCAACGCTATACCTATAATTCTGGTTCGCATTGCGCCGCATGACGATGGTATCGCGCCGCGGCGCATTGCAGTGACACCGGTCGCTATGCGCTCGGGGTGCGCCAACGGTTATTGCATCCACGAAGTAATTGTTCTTCACCCAATGTTCAACAAAGTTAAGGCTGTTTGGCCCTGGTTGGGCAACGTCATCGACGCGGTGTACACGGTTGCACATGGCATGTGGGTGACATTTCGGACTTGGATCAAGACATACCGACCGGAGCGCAAAACGTTTACCGAGCACTTTGAATATCCCGAGCTACCGGTTCCCGTAGCGGCTCGGTATCGCGGGTTTCATCGCTTTGATCTCACCACGTGTATCGCCTGCGATCAGTGTGCCAAGGCCTGCCCGGTCGATTGCATTTACATTGGCAAAGAGCGGGTTGAAAACGGTAAGGGCTTCAAAATCACCGGTTACACGATCGACTATACGAAATGCATGTTTTGCGCCTTGTGCGTCGAACCGTGCCCGGTGGATTGCATTTTCATGGGGGCGACGCACGATTTGAGCTGCTACAGCCGCGACGGTTGTATCGTCGATTTTTCGCGCATGCCGCTTGATGTGGCCTGGGGAAGGGCAACGCTCAACCCGACCGCAGTTGCCGATTCAAAAGTCATTACCGAGCCTGTCCACGGGGGACCGAATCAATAGCAGTCGTCCATGGTCCGTTGTCCGTCGATCTTGGCATCCAACAGAAACAACGGACAAAGAACAACTGACCACGGACAAAGAAACGATCACCATGTCCACACCCACCGCCATCGCCGCCTACATCGCGTTGTTCGCGCTTACGGGCTTTCTATTTTTATTCTGCAATTTGGTGTTGGGATGGCTGGTCCGCCCACGGCTACCCAACGCGGAGAAAGTTGAAGTGTACGAATGCGGCGAGCCGACGATCGGCTCGAGCTTTGTGCAATTCGATCTACGTTTTTATGTAGTCGCCCTTTTGTTCATAATTTTTGACGTGGAGGTCGCGTTTTTCTTTCCGTGGGCCGTCGTTTTCGGCAAAGCAACCCAACTCGCCGCTGCACCGGCGGCGGCTCAATCGGCGTCGGTTGTTACGTCTCGATTGCAGGAGTTTGGTCTGAACGAGGCTACCGTTGCGAAATCGGGGCAGAGCGGCGACTTAGGCTCCTCAGCCGGCAAGTTGGCTTTAATGTCGTTCGCCGATATCGGCGTGTTCTTCGCCGTGCTGTTGGTTGGCTTCGCTTACGTGTGGAAACGTGGTGACCTGGATTGGGTGCGAACTGTCACCCGGGAGCGAATCGAACCGGTGCATCGTCCGCCTCTGCCGCGGGCGATCGAACCGAGTCAATCGATTTTGTCCGCGTGAACTGTTTGCGGAGTGATTCGGGGCCGAGGACGGCCCGGCTCGCAACGTGCCCAAGGTCAACTTTGAACTGTAACCCCTGAACCCTCTAATGTCCGGTCCCGCATTTGTTGAACAATTGAAGTCCAAGTTCGGCGATAAGATCTCCGGCGCGAACTTGCAGAATATCGACCCGTGGATCGAAGTCACGCCGGATGGGCTACTTGAAGTCTGTCGCTACTTGCGCGATGAGCCAACGTTGGCGTTCGACTACCTGAACTGCGTCAGCGGAGTCGATTACCTGCACACGGACGCCAAAAAGGCGGCCAAGTCTGATTGGCAACCGCACGTGGAAGTGGTGTATCACCTCTTCAGCATGAAGCACAAACATAGTCTTGTGCTGAAGGTGATTTTGCCGCGCTGGAAGAACGATCAGCCTGGCAAGCTGCCTGAAGTGCCCAGCGTTACCAGCCTTTGGAGCACCGCCGACTGGCACGAGCGCGAGGTGTACGACCTATCGGGAATACGGTTCGTTGGCCACCCCAATCTGCGCCGCATCCTCTGCCCCGAAGACTGGGTCGGTCATCCGCTTCGCAAGGACTACGAGATGCCGCTCGAATATCACGGTATCCGCGGGAGATAATAAAGATGGCTACGGTAGAAGACCCGCGCATCATCGAATTCGACGTTCGTACGGACGAGATGCTCGTTAATATGGGTCCACAGCATCCGAGCACGCATGGCGTGCTGCGGCTGGTGTTGCGGACCGACGGCGAAATCGTTTCGGAAGTCGTGCCGCATATCGGCTATTTGCACCGTTGTGCTGAGAAAATCGGCGAGAACCTCACTCCGCGCCAGTGGATACCATATACCGACCGTATGGATTACCTGGCCGGAATGAACATGAATCTCGGTTGGTCGCTGACAGTTGAAAAACTGCTCGGCTATCGCGTTCCCGAGCGTGGTCGGCACCTCCGCGTTCTCATTGCCGAGCTCAACCGCATCGCGAGCCATTTGGTCGGCATGGGGGCGTACGGCCTCGACCTGGGCACGTTCAGCCCGTTCCTGTACGCGTTCCGCGAGCGGGAAAAGATACTCGATTTGTTCGAGGCCGCATGTGGAGCTCGGCTGACGTATAGCTATCTGACACCCGGGGGCGCGACCGCCGATCTTCCCCGCGGCTGGTTGCAGAAATGCGAGGCGTTTCTGGATCAGCTTGATCCGATCATCGAGGAATACCACACGCTATTGACGAGCAATTCGATATTCGTCAAACGGACGGCCGGAATTGGCGTCATGTCACCGGAAATGGCGATCGATTTTGGTACGAGCGGACCGGTGCTCCGTGGCAGCGGGGTGGACCACGACCTGCGCCGCGATGGCGAGGAAATCTATACCTCGATGTACGACGGTTATGCTTTTGAGATTGTTTGCCAGCGCAACGGCCACTATCCGCGCGACCATGCCTATCCGCCCGTGCCACACGAAGCGGTTCTGGGCGACTGTTGGCACCGGTTCTACGTGCGGATGCTCGAGTTGGTGCAGAGCGTCGACCTCTGTCGCCAGGCGATCGATCGCTACAGCACGACGACCGGCAGCCACGGCGAGCCGATGAAACTGACTCAGAAACTGCCGAAGGGCGAATGTTATCTCGAAACCGAGTGCCCGAAGGGCCAGATGGGCTTCTATCTCGTATCGAGCGGCGATGCGATACCGTGGCGCGCACGGGCCCGCAGCAGCAGTTTCTGCAATCTGTCGGTCACCAACGCATTATGTCGCGGCTGCCTGATCGCGGACGTGCCGGCAATCGTCGGATCGCTGGATATCGTGATGGGGGAGATCGACCGGTAATTGGGGTGCATCGGCGGAAATCGATTGGGACTTTCGGTCGAGCAGTTTAGTTTTGTAGAATCAGAGACGGAATTGCGGCGGGAATTAGTTTCGAGCGCTTCGTTTGACGATTCTTGGAACGAGGCGCAGGATCTTGGGACCAAGTGCACGTGGGCGAGTTCTTTTCACAATTCATGTGGCCATGGCTGGCCTACACTCTGGCTGCGCTGGTTCACATCTTTCTGCTGGTGAATCTGGTGGCGGTTGGCGCGCTGTTGTTTATCTGGCTCGAGCGAAAGGTTTCGGGCCGCATTCAGGATCGACTTGGCCCAACGCGCGTGGGCGGCAAGTTCGGCTGGCTGCAAACATTGGCCGACGGCCTCAAGCTGCTCACCAAAGAGGATCTCATGCCCGAAGGGGCGGATGAGTTGTTGTTCAAGCTCGCGCCCTACGTAAGTTTTTGTGCGTCGCTCTCCGCATTCATGGCAATTCCGTTCGCCGGCGGCACGTATCCGTTCGTAGCGTTGCACATGAACGTTGCGGTCTTCTTTATTATCGCCGTACTTGGATTGGAAGTGTTCGGCGTAATCCTTGCTGGCTATTCCTCGGCGTCGAAGTGGTCGCTGTTCGGAGCGATGCGCGAAGCGGCTCAGGTCGTCAGCTATGAAGTGCCGTTGGGCATGTGCGCGGTCGTGCCCGTACTGATCGCGGGATCGATGGATCTGGTGTTTATCGGCGATCGTCAATCTGGTTGGTTCTGGAACTGGTACGTTTTCCACGATCCGTTCACGTTCGTCACCTTTTGGGTGTACTTCACCTGTGCAACGGCAAGCGTCAACCGCGCACCGTTCGACCTGGCGGAAGCGGAAAGCGAGCTGGTGGCCGG
>DASZZA010000866.1:0-6132 GCA_035545135.1 Lacipirellulaceae bacterium
CTCTTGAGCGAACCAAAGCAAGACTCCATCCAAGCCGGCCGTCCCTTTGCGGAACTGACGCCAACCGAGCGCGAACTGCAGTTGATCATCGACACGCTGCCTGCCCTGGCATGGTCGGCTCGCGCCGATGGTTCGGCCGAGTTCTTTAACCGGTACTACCTCGACTACACCGGTCTTTCCCTGGAACAAGCGAGAGGCTGGAGTTGGACGGCGGCTGTACATCCGGACGACCTGGACGGGTTGGCGGCTACCTGGCAACGTATCCTGGCTTCCGAAGCGCCCGGGGAGGCCGAAGCACGCATTCGCCGTTTCGACGGGGCATATCGCTGGTTTCTGTTTCGCGCGAACCCGTTTCGAGACGAATCGGGAAATATCGTCAAGTGGTACGGAACCAATCTGGACATTGAGGATCGCAAGCGCCGGGAGGAGGAAATGCATGCGCGAGAACTATCCTGGCGTCAGATCGTCGATAACATTCCAGGGTTGGTGGCGACCATGGGCGCATTGGGCGAGGTTGAGTTCCTCAACCGGCAGACCCTCGAATACTTCGGCAAAACGAATGACGAGCTGAAGAACTGGGCCCTTATTGATGCCGTTCATCCGGATGACCTTCCCCGAGTGATTGAGGCCCGCACAACGGCCATCGGGACAGGACAACTCTATGATGTTGAGCACCGTTGCCGGGGCGCGGACGGCGTCTATCGATGGTTCCAGGTTCGCGGCCTCCCAGTGCACAATTCGGAAGGGACGGTAACTGCGTGGTATCTCCTCCTTACAGACATCGACGACCGCAAGCACGCCGAAGAAGACCTAAAACGAAGTGAAGCGTTTCAGGCGGAAGGACAACGCCTCAGCCGAACGGGGAGCTTTTCCTGGAACATGGCAACAGGCGAAATCACGTGGTCGGATCAGCTGTATCGGATCTTTGAGTTCGACCAGCATCTGCCAATGACGCTTGAGCGGATCGGCAGTAGAGTATATCCGGACGACCGCCCCTTGTTGCAGGATATGGTCGAACAAGCGCAAGGCGCCGCCGGCTATTTTGAATACGGGCACCGGTTGTTGATGCCTGACCAGTCCGTTAAGCACATACACCTGTTCGCACAGGCGACTCGAGACAAGTATGGCCGGCTGGAATACGTCGGCGCCGCTCAGGACGTGACGGACCAGGAACGACTTTTACAGAAGCTCCGGCAAAGCGAGCAAGACCTTCGTACGACCATCGATACGATTCGACAGATTATCGTAGTGCTTGCGCCGGATGGGACTACACTCTACGCGAACCAAGTGGCGTTCGATTTTTCGGGACTTGCCGCCAACGAAGTGGATGGCCAAGGTTTCATGGAAAGCGTTTGCCATCCGGATGAACTGGATCGGGTGCTTCATCTGCGGCGCGAAGGAATGTCGGGGAAAGTCCCGTTTGAAACGGAAACACGAGTTCTGTTCAAGAGAACGCAATATCGTTGGGTGCTCTTGCAGTACAACCCTCTTAAGGACGAAAACGGCCAGATCATCCGTTGGTACGCAACGGCGACAGACGTTGACGACCGCAAGAAGGCAGAGGAGGCTTTGCGGTTGAGTGAACGCAATTTGAGCCTGATGATTAACGCCATCCCCTGCTGGAGCGACGTATTCAGTAGTGATGGAGCTATCCTCTACAGAAACCAAACGGTGTCGGATTACACGGGTTTTCCTCTTGAGGAGACGCGGAAGGAGGAATTCAGGGCTCACGTTTTCCACCCGGAGGATTTGAAAGGACTCGAGGAACGCGGGCTGGCCCTCACCTCCCCAGTGCCGTTTGAAAATGAGCAACGGGTCCTGGCGAAAGACGGTCGATACCGCTGGTTCCTGTTTCGGTACAAGCCTCTGCTAGACGAAGAAGGGAGAATTGAGCGATGGTATTCGGCTGGATTCGACATCGATGACCGTAAACGCGCGGAAGCGGAGGTGGAGCAATCCTACCTTCGGCTGGCCGAGGCCCAGCGTTTGAGTAAGACAGGCAGCTTCATCACGGACTTGATCGCCGACCAGCACGATTGGTCTGAAGAGACGTACCGCATCTTCGAGTTCGACCCGGCGGCCAAGGTGTCAGTCCAGATGATTCGGGATCGTGTGCACCCGGAGGACCTTCCGAGCTTCGACGCGGTCATCGCCCGCGGCATGACCGGCATGGATGTCGACTTCCTGTTCCGCATCGTGACCAATGGAGGCGTACTGAAGCACATTCGAGGTATGGCACGTATCTTGTCGCAGTCCCACGGGCACCCATTGTTCATCGGAGCGCTTCAGGATGTGACAGCCGCCAAGGTCGCGGAGGAAGCGCTGGACCGGGCCCGTTCAGAACTTGCACATGTGTCGCGCGTCACCACGCTGAATGCGTTGACAGGTTCGATCGCTCATGAAATCAATCAGCCCCTCTCGGGCATCATTACCAATGCGGGCACATGTCTTCGGATGTTGGATAGCGATCCTCCGAATGTGGAAGGCGCTCGCGAAACCGTACGGCGAACACTTCGCGATGGAAATCGCGCCGCGGAGGTGATCTCAAAATTACGCGCTCTGTTCAGCAAGAAAGAATTCGCCCTGGAGAGGTTGGACCTGAACGAGGCGACGCAAGAGGTAGTTTCGTTGTCCTTGAGCGATCTCCAGAGAAATCGCATCACTCTGCGCTCTCAGCTCTCCGAGGACCTCCCGCCCATCCAAGGAGACCGTGTACAGCTCCAGCAGGTCGTCCTGAATCTTCTGAAGAATGCTTCTGATGCCATGGCCAGCGTCGATGACCGCCCACGGGACCTGCTTGTCAGGACGCTGCGGGATGGAGACGATCATGTCCTTCTCAGCGTGCGTGACACCGGGGTCGGAGTCCATCCTGACGATCTGAAGCGGTTGTTCGACCCTTTTTTCACGACCAAGAGCGGTGGGATGGGCATTGGGTTATCTGTGAGCCGCTCAATCGTGGATAGGCACCATGGCCGCCTGTGGGCTGAGGCAAATGACGGGCCAGGCAGTACGTTCTCACTCTCGATACCCTGCTATGTGGAGAGTGTCGGGCAACCAGACATCTTAGCTTAGTCCGCCTGACGGTGGCGTCGGGTGGAGAGAAACGGGCGGTGGGCGAAGGTGCTTTCCGAGGCCCGCCAGCCGATACCAAGGTACTATGGAATCTTCGCCAACGGGGAGGCCATGCTATACGTGTGTGGTTCAGCGGCAGCCAAGCTGAACCCGGTTCGATTCGATGTGCCGAATGGCCATGACGATGTTTCAAAGCAAAAATTTGTGATGACCGATCGCCTTATCTCAGTCGTCGACGATGATGAGTCGATTCGCGAATCCCTTCCTGACCTGCTACGGCAGTTGGGTTTTGCAGCCAAGGCGTTCTCGTCCGCCGAGGCGTTCCTGGCATCCGATCTCCTGAATGACACTCGCTGTCTCATCCTCGACGTCGTCATGCCGGGAATGTCGGGCCCGGAATTGCATCGGGAACTGAAACAGCGCCAGAAGCACATTCCGACCATCTTCATCACGGCTACGGGAGACCGAAGCGTTCGGTCGCGTCTGCTCGCGGACGGCGGCGTGGAGTGCCTGTTCAAGCCGTTCAGCGATACGGCTCTGCTTGACGCTTTGGCGGCCGTTTTCCTGAAAGATAAATAGAATATGATAACGGTTGGCACAGGACTGGACTCGCGGCTGCACCGTACACTTGCCGCTCCTTTGGTCCAATGGAGGTCGTCACGAAGCCGGACGACAAACCGATTGTCTTCGTCGTCGATGACGATCTATCGGTCCGCGAATCGCTGGAGCTGCTGATCGAGAGCGAAGGTTGGCAGCCGGAAATTTTCGTATCGGCGCGGGACTTCCTTTTGCGCGCCCGTCCCACCGGTCCCTGCTGCCTGATACTCGATGTGAACCTGCCCGAGCTGAACGGTCTCGAATTGCAGAAACAGCTTACGGAACGGAAAGACATGCCGATCATCTTTATCAGCGGCTATGCGGACGTGCCGATGAGTGTACAGGCGATGAAAGCCGGAGCAGTTGAGTTCCTCACGAAGCCCCTGCAGCACGACGTGCTCGCGACGGCGATCTGTGGTGCGATCGAGCGGAGTCGCGAAGCGCTTCGCCTCGGTTCGGAAATGCAAGGCCTGAGAGAACGCTACGAATCGCTCAGTCTGCGCGAGCGCGAGGTCATGGCGCTGGTTGTCTCCGGACTGCTGAATAAGCAGGTCGGGGGAGAACTTGGCATCAGCGAGATCACAGTGAAAGCGCACAGAGGTCAAGTGATGCGCAAGATGATGGCCGGCTCCCTGGCGGACCTGGTCACCATTGCCGCGCGCCTTGAGCTGCGATCCACCGCGAAGCGCTAAGGGACAGCAACCCGCACTTCTCGGCCAAACCAGCGGCGGAAGCCGCAACCAATACTAAGGTATCGACAATACTTTCGTGCAATAGACCTGACCTCAAGCGTGTGGTGCAATCGAGCTTGTTTTAGGAGATCTTGATGAAAACACCCGGTCTGCTTTTCACCGCCGCCCCACTTCCTTTCGCGGCGCCGAAGGCGGCGGTCGTGCTCGTCCACGGGGGATTCGCTGACGGCAGCCGTTGGGCAAGAGTGATCCCAATCCTTGAGCGCGACGGCTACGCCGTCATCGCCGCACCAAATCCGCCGACATCGTCGGACGATGACGTAGCGACTATGAAGCGCGTCATCGATGCACAAAAGGGCCTGTCGCACCCGAAAGAGGTGGTTACAGTTATCGGAGCTGCCGCCGCAGAGTCGAAGGGTCGAGCACCGATTCAATAGAACGTGATTTCGACGGGAACGAATCATGCCACGACGGAGGCGCGCCCGCCCATTCCGAAGCATCACCACGATAGTGATTCTTGTTGTGGGCCTGTGCCACGAACGAGCAGCGGCCCAGTGTGCGGGCAACGCGACGAGTCCGGCAGAGGCTTCCGCCTGCACGAGCCATGTAGTACCGGATCCAAGAGTCGCGACCATCGATCGACACTACCAATACTCGCTTGCCGAACTAATTGACATCGGCGAGCGCAATCATCCAGTAACAAGAACGACGTGGGAGCGGGCGAAACAGCAAGCGAAGCGACTGGGAATCGAGAAGAGTGAGTATTTTCCCGTCTTGGCGGCGACCGCCCTGTTCGCTGATCAACGAGTGGTGCAGCCTTTCCCCAAGCCGCTTTCCCCGTTCGGTTATTCGGTGGTTGAATTCCCGCTGGTTGGACCTCAGCTCGAGTTGCAATACCTCCTGCTCGATTTCGGAGGACGGAAGGCTCGTGTCGACGCGGCGAAAGCGCAGGCGCTGGCGGCGGGGGCGCAATTCATCAAAACAAATCAGGATGTCGCTTTCGCCATCTCGAACGCCTACTATTCCGTCCTCACTGCGCAAGAACGTCTGCTGGCGGCCAGAGATACCCAAAGGACTGCACAAACCACGCAGGATGCGGCTGAAGCGAAGCTGGCGAATGGGCGCGCGACGCTGCCGGACGTGCTCAACGCCCGCGCGGAGACAGCGCAGGCCAACTTCGACCTGGAGCAGGCGGACGGCGAAGAAAAGATCGCGCGCGTGACGTTGACGGAAGCGATCGGCGTCGAGCCCTCCCCGGATATATCCATCGACGGACGGACGGACGCGCCGCTGCCCAGGGCGCTCTCGCTGACAATCGAGCAGTTGGTTGAACGGGCATTCGCCAATCGGCCGGATCTCATGGCGCAACTGCAGGAGATCCGCAAAGCGGACGACGAGATTCGCAACGCCAACTCGGACTACAAGCCGAGGGTGACTCTGTCAGCAAACGTCGCTCAGACTGTAGCGTGGCCGTCGGCGGTCCGGCCACCCGCGCAGTTCGGGACCATCAATACACCAACGTGGGCTGCCGCGGTCAATGTGGAATGGACCATCTTCGATGGCGGCGCCCGGAAAAACAGGAAGGAATTGGCGGAATCCAGCAAGCGCCAGGCGGTCGAGGAACTGAGGGACAAACGCGATCAGGTGCAAAAGGAAGTATGGAATAGCTACATCGCTTTTCGCACGGCTTTACGGCAGCAGGAAGCGGCGGTAGCGCTCTTGCGTGCGGCGGACCATTCGTATTCGGCATCCTTGGACGCTTATAACCTTG
>DASZZA010000867.1:0-3621 GCA_035545135.1 Lacipirellulaceae bacterium
ACGATCGCGATTACCAACGCGGCGGATACTACGACCGCCAACCAGGCTTGCACCTCGGTGGGCCGCGCACGATGACTACCAATTTGGTCATCGTCACGTGCGTCGTTTATCTGGCTCAACTTCTTACCAATAACTGGTTAACCGACGCCTGGATTCTTTACAAAGGTTGGTATCACGAGCCGTGGCAAGCCTACCGGTTACTCACCTATGGCTTCCTCCATTCGCCGACCGACCTGTGGCACATCGTGATTAATATGTTCGTGCTTTGGCTCTTTGGGCGTGAAGTGGAATACCGCTACGGCCGGCGCGAGTTCTTGATCTTCTATCTCGTCGCGATCGTTGTCGCGGGGCTCGTTTGGTCGATCGCCGAGATTTCCAGTCCGCAGCAGTCGGCTGTGCTGGGGGCCTCCGGCGGAATTTCCGCCATAGTAATTCTTTTCGCGATGAATTTTCCGTATCGAACCATCCTTTTCATGTTCATCATCCCTATGCCCATGTGGCTGTTTGCCGTCATCGTCGTGCTTTGGGATGCATTCGGCGCGATCCAGCGGTCCGGAACGATCGCCTGCACCGCTCATTTGGGCGGCGCCATGTTCGGCTTCCTCTATTATCAGATGCACTGGCGACTCGAACGATTAATTCCCAGCGCCTCGTTCTGGGAGCATCTCAAGCCAAAGCCGAAGCTGCGCGTTCACGATCCCGATGCCGAAGACGATACGGAAAAAGCCGTCGACGAAATCCTCAAAAAAATCCAAGAGCACGGTCGCGACAGCCTCACCCGCCGCGAACGTCGCATCCTAGAAGAAGCCAGCCGCGAGTATCAGAAAAAGAGAAGGTAAGCAACTGATTCTAACAAAACTCCCCTCTCCCGCCGGGAGAGGGCCGGGGTGAGGGTGCCTTGGAATCGGTGTTTTTACAGCTCCCACTATGTGAGCGGCCGAGTATACCCAAGTAAGCACCTACTCACCCACTCACCTACTCACTCACTTTCACCACCCTATGATCATCGCCGTCACCGGTTCCTCCGGCCTCATCGGAAGCGCCCTTGTCGCCGACTTGGAAGCCAATGGCCACCTGGTCCGGCCGGTCGTTCGGAGACTCGTGCGCGAGGAAAAGCACGAAATCCATTGGGACCCTACTAGTGGCACGATCGACGCGGCCGAGTTTGCCGGTGTCGATGCGGTGGTTCACTTGGCGGGCGAAAATCTCGCCGCCCACCGTTGGACCCCCCAATTCAAAGAAAAGATCCTCACCAGCCGTGTTAATGGCACCAAGCTCCTTTGCGACACGCTTGCCGCTTTAGCTGCCAAACCCACCGTGCTCGTTAGCGCCTCGGCGATCGGCTACTACGGCAATCGCGGCGACGAACGGCTCGACGAATCATCGCCGCCCGGCCACAGTTTCCTCGCCAGCGTGTGCCAGCAATGGGAGGCCGCCACCCTCCCGGCGCGCGACGCCGACATCCGCGTCGTCAATTTGCGAATCGGCGTTGTGCTTAGTACCAATGGCGGCGCACTGACTCAAATGCTTACCCCGTTCAAGCTTGGTCTGGGTGGCGTGGTCGGCAGTGGCCAGCAATATCTCAGTTGGATCACGCTCGAAGACGTCGTCCGCGCGATTCAATTCGTGCTGCATGCAGCCGCATTGACCGGACCCGTAAATGCCGTGGCGCCCGAGCCCGTGACTAATCGCGAATTCACCAAGACTCTCGGTCGTATTCTCAAGCGACCGACCATTATGGCGATGCCAGCCGCCGCTGCCCGGCTAGCATTCGGCGAAATGGCCGATGAAATGCTGCTCTGCAGTGCACGCGTCGAACCGCACGCGCTCGCCACCGCCGAGTTCTCATTTGAGCGCCCGCAACTAGAACCGGCGCTGAAGCATCTGCTGACATAAGATTTATCCCAAATCGCCGGTCGCCGCTGGCGGTCGCTGGTGGCGACAAGCCGTCCGCATCGATACACTCGCGGGCCAATACTGTATCCGGCATCCCGTACTCGGTATCCTTCGTAGCGAATGTTCCCATTGGCCGGTTCGGGTAAGCCGGGTAAACTTACGTGTTTGGCGAACTAACTACTTTACCAGCATTGGAGTTATGGGAGCTTGACCAAAAAAGGTGTCAGGAACCCATATGCTTGTTAACAAAGGCGCCCACAGTCAGGGCAGATTGGATTCCTGACACCTTTTGGGCGAAGCCCGGTTATGGCGATTCATTCTCAAGTCGTTGTCCTTGGAGGCGGTCCGGGTGGCTATGCGGCTGCGTTCCTGGCCGCCGACCTCGGCCTGCAGACGACGATCGTCGAAGCCGACGCCCGCCTTGGCGGCACCTGCTTGCTCCGCGGCTGTATTCCTTCCAAGGCACTTTTGCACGTTGCCAAGGTTATGAGCGAAGCTGCAGAAATGGCCGCATGGGGCATCGAATTCAGCAAGCCAAAGATCTCGATTGATAAGGTCCGGGCACGCAAGGAGCACGTCATCGACACGCTCACCGGCGGCCTTGCCCAGCTGGCCAAACGCCGCAATGTACGGATCATCCACGCCCGCGGCATTTTCGTCGATTCACAAACCCTCCAGCTCGAATCCATCCACCCCTCGCCTTCTGGGAGAGGGGATGGGGGTGAGGGCAGCGAACGTCTCACGTTCGATCATTGCATCCTGGCTACCGGCTCCGTGCCCGCTATGCCCAAGATGTTCAAGATCGACTCGCCTCGCGTGATGGATTCGACCGGCGCGCTCGATCTGCCCGATGTGCCCAAATCGCTCCTCGTAATCGGCGGCGGATATATCGGCCTCGAAATGGGCACCGTTTACGCCGAGCTCGGTTCGCAGGTAACGGTCGTCGAATTATTGGACGGCCTCTTGCCAGGCGCCGATCGCGATCTCGTGAAACCGCTCGAGAAACGACTCCACGAAAAGTTTGCCGGTATCCATCTCAGCACCAAGGTCGTCGAATTGAAGGTTGCGGGCGAACAAGTCGAAGTCCGCACCGACGGCGCCGAATTCTCCGGCACCCACGCATTCGACCGAGTATTGGTGTCCATCGGCCGCCGACCAGTCACCAGCGGCATTGGACTCGAGAACACCAAGGTCAAGATCAACGACAAGGGCTTTGTCGTTGTCAACGAACAGCAACAAACGGCCGATCCGCACATCCTCGCGATTGGCGACGCTGCTGGCGAGCCGATGCTCGCACACAAAGCATCGCACGAAGGCAAAGTTGCTGCCGAAGTGTTGGCGGGACGACTAGCCGCGTTTGAACCGCAGGCGATTCCCGCCGTCGTGTTTACCGATCCGGAAATCGCCTGGGCCGGACTCACGATCAGCGAAGCCGAGCGCGCCGGCCGCGACATAGTCACCGCTGTGTACCCGTGGCAAGCAAGCGGACGCGCCATCGCCAACGGTCGCACCGACGGCCTGACGCGGTGGATCATTGATCCTTCTTCCGATCGTGTGCTCGGTTGCGGCATCGTTGGCGCCGGCGCCGGCGAGCTAATCTCGGAAGCCGTCGTCGCGATCGAAATGGGTTGCACCGCCCGCGACGTGGCCGACTCGATCCACCCCCATCCGACGCTCAGCGAAACAATGTCCTTTGCCGCCGACGTCTATCTCGGCACCGCGACA
>DASZZA010000868.1:0-2447 GCA_035545135.1 Lacipirellulaceae bacterium
ATCACGGAGCGGAAGATCGCCGAGGAGGCATTGCGTGAGCGGGAGCGATTTCTCTGGCAGCTGGTTGAAACGTTGCCGGCGATGATTGATTGCGCTTCTCCGAACGGCGAACCCGTCTATCGCAGTCGGCAACTTCGCGAATTCCTCGGCTATAATCTGGAGGAATTGGATGGATCGGGGAAGTCCCGGCTTGGCGGGACGCTTGACGCTGGTGTTCATCCCGACGACCTCGCAGGCGTCAAGGACCAGTATGCACATTGCCTGGCGACCGGTGAGCCGTATGCGCGGCGACACCGCCTGCGGCGCTCCGACGGTGAATACCGCTGGGTCGAAACACGGGCTGGTCCAATGCGCGATGCAGATGGCGCGATTGTGCAGTGGAATGTGATCTGCCTCGATATTGACGGCGAAGTTCGGGCGCAGGAGGAATTGCGGCTCGCACATGAGAGGCTCGCCCGCGCGAGCCAGGCCGCCAGCCTGGCAGAACTTTCGGCTTCCATCGCGCATGAGGTCAATCAGCCCCTCGCGGCTATCGTGGCCAATTCTCACGCGTGCCAGCGCTGGCTGACCGCCGACCCGCCGAACATCGAGCGCGCCCACAGGACAGTCGGACGCGTCATTCGGGATGCGAATGGCGCCGCTGATGTGGTCAGTCGTATTCGCGCATTGTTCCGGCAATCCAGCGACAAGCGGGATCTTACGGCCGTGGATGAGGTGATTGGCGAGGTTTGCGATCTCGTCGCCGAGGAGGCCGCGCGGCGCCGGATTCGCATGATCATTGACCTTGAGAAAGGCATATCGTCGGTTCCGCTTGATCGCGTTCAGATTCAACAGGTTCTGAGCAATCTCATCCGCAACGGGATGGAGGCAATGGAAGGTGTTCGCGGTGACAAGATGATCAGGGTAGCCGCGCGCTGCATCGAGCAGATGCTGCAAATCGAAGTCAACGATAGCGGCCCCGGAATTCAGGATCCCGACCGGATGTTCCAGCCGTTCTTCACGACGAAAAATTCCGGAATGGGAATGGGACTTGCCATTTGCCGTTCGATTGTCGAGTCCCACGGGGGAAAGTTGTGGGCCGAGAACAACGAGCCTCGCGGGGCGCGCGTTGTTTTTACATTGCCGACGGAAATAAAGGCATCCCTCCAATGACTAAAGACGACCACATTGTCTTCATCGTCGACGACGACATCCGTATCCGGGAATCTCTGGTAGAATTGCTGGAATCCCATGGCATTCCCGCCATGACATTTGGATCGGCAGGTGAGTACGTCAACGCCGATAAACCGGACACTCCGGCCTGCCTGATCCTTGACGTTGAACTGCCGGACATCAATGGACTCGATCTTCAAGGACAGATCGCGGAAAGTGATCATCCACCGATCGTGTTCATCACGGGTCATGGAGACATTCCATCTTCGGTGCGCGCTATCAAGCGCGGCGCGCTTGATTTCCTGACAAAACCGTTCAGCGATACCGATGTCATGTCCGCGGTCAATGCGGCGATTGCCCAGGACCGCGCTGACCGGGAGGATCGGGCCGACCTATCGGTGCTGCGACGACGCTACGACAACCTTACCGCACGAGAGCGCGAGGTTCTGCCTCTGGTGGTGAGCGGATTTCTTAACAAGCAGTCTGCCGCCAAGCTGGGTATCAGCGAAGTGACCCTGCAAATTCATAGAAGGAATGTCATGCAGAAGATGGCGGTAACGTCGCTTGCAGACCTAGTACGTGTTGCAGAGCGGCTGGGAGTCCAGGTGACCGGACGGCGTGCCGGAGGTAATGGATCGTGAGGGCAACAAGATCCGTCGTGGCAGTGGTGGATGATGATCCGAGGCTGCTTGAATCCTTAGAAGACCTTCTCGAGTCGGCCGGCTATCGCGCGCGCTGTTTTTCGTCCGCACAAGCGGTGATAGATGACGGACTATCCGACATCGATGTTTTGATTACGGACATAGGACTGCCTGGCATCGACGGCTTTGAACTCCGGAATCGAGCACGTACCGTGCGGCCTGACCTGCCTGTTTTTCTCATTACCGGACGCCATGAAATCGCGGACCAGAGTCGCGCCCAAGGCATTACCGGTTTTTTTCGAAAACCATTCGACGGGCAGCAACTGCTGGCCGCCGTGACGGAGGCGTTGCATGACTCAGGGAGGAGGGAGGGCCATGACAATTGATCGAGCATTTCAGTCGAAATCACTCTCGCATTCGCCAAGTCAAGGCGAGGCGGAGTATCCATTGGTAATTATCGTGGACGACGATAATTCGGTACGTGAAGCGCTTTCGGAACTGGTTTCGTCGGCGGGGTTTGCGTCGGTAAGTTTCGCATCGACAGGAGAATTTCTGAAATCCGATCTTCTTGATCGGCCGGGTTGCCTAATTCTCGATGTGCGAATGCCGGGAGCAAGCGGTCTCGATCTGCAGAATTATCTCGCGCAGACGGGA
>DASZZA010000869.1:0-3877 GCA_035545135.1 Lacipirellulaceae bacterium
TCAAGCTATGGATGGATGCGAACCGTTCGCGTACGTATCCGACACGTTGCGTGGTTGTCCGTCGCGGCTGGGGGAATGCGAACCGTGTGCCGAGGCGCGGGACACGCGTCGTATATTCGGCCGAAGCCGAGACGCGGGACGATGTTGCGACGTGAAAATCGGTTCGCGGGAGACTAATTAACGAGAGAACCGATCAGTTCGTTTTGTCGTGAATGTCGCGGGGCACTTGCGAGTAAACCGTTGGTGCTGAGCGGTTTGGGCTGAGGCAGGTTATTTTGATCAGACCCATTCAAAATAAACGGCTTGGCGCAGTTCGTTCGTTTTGCAAACGCACTCGACGGCGAAACACCATCGGTTGGGATCACTTGAGTAAAGTGGGTACCCGTTTCTTGCGAATGCAGGTACAAACGAGATCAATCGGCGGAGATTTTAAGCCGGCCGATTCGCCGGTTGAGCCGCTGGACATTGATTCCCAGCAGCCTGGCGGCCGCCGCTTTGCCGTGGTTGGTGCGTCGGAGCGCTTCGGCAATGGTCCGCCGCTCGATTTCGGCAAGACACAGATCCGAATGCGTATGCGCGACTGCGGATGGCGACTGCAGGCGGATCGGCAGGTCCTCCAGTTGAACCGTGTCGGATTTGGCCAGCACATGGGCCGCCTCCATGGCATTGGCCAATTCGCGGACATTGCCGGGCCACGAATACCGCTGCATGGCCTGAATCGCTTCCTCGGAAAGATGCCGCTTGGGTTCGTCGTACAGATTGGCTTGTGCCTGCAGAAAGTGATTCGCCAACGGGGCAACATCTTCCAGCCGCTCGCGAAGGGGCGGCAGCGTGGTGACGACGACGTTCAATCGGAAGTACAAGTCTTGGCGGAATGTGCCGTCGCGCACCATGGCGAACAGGTCGCGGTGCGTGGCGGCCAGGATGCGAATGTCTACCGGCTGAGGATACGAATCGCCCACGGGCACGACCGCTCGCTCCTGGATCACGCGCAGCAATTTGGCCTGCAACGGCACTGAAAGCTCGCCGATCTCGTCGAGGAACAGTGTTCCCCCGTTGGCAGCCCGGATGAAGCCCAAAGAGTCGCGCAGGGCGCCGGTGAACGCGCCGGCTACATGACCGAATAGTTGGCTTTCGAAGAGGGTATCGGACAGGGCGGAGCAGTCGACCGGTACAAAAGGTTGATCGGCGCGATCGGACTGAGCATGGATATATCGGGCCACCATCTCCTTGCCGGTGCCTGTCTCGCCGAGAATCATCACGCTGCATTGGCGGGCGGCAATGGTGTCGGCCATCGTCTTGATCGCCGACATTGCGGGCGAGATGCCCACCAGCGACAATGTCCAAGCGCCATGCGGTCGTAAGACCCCGGCTGCAGGAGGGAAAGAATTTAAACGACTCGTCTGCGTGCTACTACTCAACGTATCAACTCTTCTGACAAACAATTCCGAATCGAGCAGGCAGCGCAGGTTTCCGCTATTCAGAACTCCTGTAAATGCGCGGAATCCGCGATATTCGCACGATACCGAATTCAAACTTCGAGCATTAGCGCTCCGTTTCCCTGGCGTGAAAGCACAGTGCGAGTTTACTAGACGAAAAGGGGGAGTCAAGCGCCCCCCTGTCGAGAAAACCAGCCGACAGAGTCAGGGCAACAGCCTCTAACGCGCAACCTAAATCAAACGGTATTCGCGACTTGGAGCGCCGGCCTGTTTCGAAATTGGACTGCAAAAAAATTCGGCGGAACTTACCGAGAGTCCGACGCTCAGCGTCAGAACGTCGGGGTCATTTGGTCGCTCTGATGGTTTTTGGGACGCCGCGAATCGCGATGAGGGAAACGAGCACGGCGAATTGGATGGCGTACAAGACCGACGCCGGTTCCGGGACAGCCTCACCGGAGCCCAGGCTCGACGTATGAACCGTCGTTCCGAAGTTGTTCCGCCAAACTGTGTAGTCGCCCGAATCGACCTTTCCGCTGTTATTGCCGTCGGCTGCGAGATTGGTGGTCGAGCCGAGCGTTTTCCGCCACACGATGAAGTCGGCCGCATCGACTGTTCCATTCGCGTTGTAGTCGCCGGTTAGCAATTGAGTTGTGTTAATGCGAAAAACGCTGCCCGTGCCATACGAGACGATGTATTGATTGCCGACCATGTCCTCGGCAAATGCGGCAGGATTGTCAAGCGACCCGACGTTCGGCGTCAACATGGAGTCGATGTTTGTTACTGCATACGTCGAGGTGTTCATTTCCCAAAAATGGCTGCTGACCTCATCGCCAAAAATGTAGGTGCCTTGCAAACTCGGATCCGGACCTCGATACACGTAGCCGCCAATCACGGCGTTGCCCTGCAACGAACCGTTCCCGTGCGCGTAGTCGTAAACGGGCGGAACATAATGCGCTGGCGGTGGCCCACCACCGCCGCCCCGCGTTTGAATACTTCCTTCCCGCAGCCGCCAGCCGAAATTGGAAACGTCGGTCCGTTCAGCGGGCTCAAAATCAATCTCCTCCTCCGTATCTTGGCCCACGTCGGCAATCCATTGATTGCCGGTATCTCGATCGAAGCTGCCGCGATAAGGGTTCCGCAAACCATACGACCAGATTTCATCCGCGCCCGTGACGCCAACGAATGGATTTGATGGCGGGATCGCATAGTTTCGGTTCGGATCGGCTGGAAAGTCGTCGCTGCTGACGTCAATGCGCAGTTGCTTTCCCATCAAGTCGTTGGGGTCGTTGCTGATGTTTTGTGCATTGCCGCCCGGTTCATAGTGCCCAGCGCCGAAATCGTAGCCCGAGCCGCCGTCGCCCGAATTGATATAGAGGTAACCGTCTTTCGGACCGAACCCGATCCAGCCGCCCACATGGTTCGCCTCGGGCCGCGGCCACGTCATGATCTCCGTCGGCGACGCGTTCGCCACATACGGATTCGATGAGACGGTATACTGCCGGATATGTGTCGAAAACGGCGACGTCGCCGTCGCAGCGGTTCGGCCGGGCACCGGCAAACCACCATTGTCGACCGTCACGTAAACATAGAACTTCCCATAACCGGAACTTCCCACGTTGGCATAGTCGGGGCTGAAGGCGAGTCCCAGCAAGCCGCCTTCTGTTGAAGGGTCGGTGTCAGGAACGTGAAGAAATGGAGTCGAGAGCACGGTCTTGGTAGTGAGGTCGACAACTTTGATGTTGCCACCTTTTTCGAGAACGAACAAATGATTCGCGTCGCCGGGGGCAAACGTGGCGAACAGGGGAGACGACAGGCCGGAAGCGACGCGCGTCGTCCCACTAATGGCAGCGCCGACACTTCTCCCGGTAAACAAAATCACCAGGAGAACAAAAAGTCTCATTCTGCTATGGCTCGCGCGCATGGTGTGTTCCCCGCATGTTTCGCGCCTAAAATTGGCGACTTCCCGCAAAACGTGTACCATGCTCAAGCCGCCGCACATTTTAACTGCAAACTGGCTGTTCCGCATGCTTGTGCGTCACGATGGCGCCCGGTAAGCTTCAACAATTGACCGCCGCGTGGCATCTTAATCAACAATCCCCATGATTACCACAACTGGCAACGATGTGGATGGGTACGCCGTGTCCGGATATTTGGGGATCGTCCGCGGGATCGTCGTGCGATCGCCGACGATCGGCCAAGGCATGTTAGGCGGGCTCAAGCAAATGATTGGCGGCAATATCGAATCGTATGCGAGGGTTTGTGAAGTGGCCCGGGAAGATGCCTACGAACGGATGGTGCAGCATGCTGCAGACATGGGCGCGGACGCCGTGATCGGCATGCGGTATGACGCCACCGAATTCGCTACGGGAGTGACCGAAGTGCTGGCCTATGGCACGGCGGTGACACTTTCGAAAACGGATTAGTGGTCCGCGGTGCTG
>DASZZA010000870.1:0-7187 GCA_035545135.1 Lacipirellulaceae bacterium
AGGAACGCTGACCCTCACCAACGCATTGCGGGTCGCCGGCGAAGCTGCCAAACAAACTTTTTGATAAATACTCTTCATCATCGTAGCTGAATTCGCAAGAATTCAGAGAATAACTGGATCAACTGAATTCTTGCAAAGTGGGTATCCGCTTGACTCAAGTGACCACTCTGGGTAGTGGCTGAATGTTATGCGATTTTGCTTGGAGACAGCATATTTATACCGCGAAGCGGTTCAACTCCGCAGCCCAGGGTTGCGGCTCAGCCGCGCACCCTGGGACCGAGGGTCGATGGCTTCGGTTACTCCGAAGGAGTTATACACGTCGATTGATAATCCCATCTGGCCGATATGTAACGCCCGCGGCGTAAACGGAAGGAACACGGTTTGTGTACCCAGGGTGCGCCGCTTCGCGGCGACCCTGGGTGTCGGAGTGAAACACCTTCGGCGTACCATAAGTTTCATGGCAACAAGACCACAACGAACTGTGGTTACTTGAGTAAAGTGGATCCCCACTTTTTGCAAATTCAGCTACGTCGAAAACGGCGAATGGGTGGTAGGAGCAAACATGGCGAGAAAGGTTGAGGATATTCGAAACGTTGCGATTTGCGGTCACGGTTCGGCGGGCAAGACGACGCTCGTCGACCACTTGCTAGTGAAAACCGGCGCGGTAACGGGCCAACCCAGCGTCGACAACGGCACGAGCGTTTGCGACTTCGACGAAGAGGAAAAGCACCACAAACATTCGATTGAAGCATCCATCGTGCATTTCGATCACGCCGGTGTGCATTTCAACATGATCGATACTCCGGGCTATCCGGACCTTATCGGCCAGACCGTTGGGGCTTTGCGTGCGGTGGAGACGGTCCTGATCGCGATCGACGCCCATGCAGGCATCAAGGTAAACACGCGCCGCGTATGGGAGGAAGCCGGTAACGCCGGACTGGGCCGGATCATCTGCATCACCAAACTCGATGCCGATAATATCAACTTCGAACCGCTCATCGACGCCATCAAGGAGGTTTTTGGATCGCAATGCGCGTTGTTCAATGTTCCGATCGGCCATGGGCATGATCTTAAGGGCGTCGTTAGTACGCTCGATGTGCCGAAGGACACAGCCGGTGCTTTGATCGATCCGGCTTCGCTCAGCGAGTCGGTCATGGAGTCGATCATCGAGGCCGACGAGGCCGTGATGGAAAAGTATCTCGAAGGCGAAATGCCGTCGAAAGAGGATTTGCAGCGGCTGTGCGCCGAAGCAGTACGGCAGGGGACCTTGACGCCGATCGTTTGCGTTTCGACGAAGATGAACGTCGGGCTGGATGAGTTGCTCGCGCTGCTGGTGCAGGCGTCGCTGCCGCCGTCGGCAGTGGTGCGTACGGGCAAGAAGGAGGGCGACGATGTAACGCTCAAGTGCGATCCGAGCGCTCCGCTGTCGGCGCAGGTGTTCAAAACGCGGATCGACCCGTTTGTGCAGCGATTGAGTTTCATGCGGATTTTCTCTGGCACATTAAAGAAGGACAGCACGGTGCCCTCGCCAGGAGCGCGAAAGGGAATCAAAATCGGGCCGCTTCTTTCGGTGCAAGGAGAAAAGACGGCGCCCGTAGACGAGGCTATCGCGGGCGAGATCGTGGCAGTGGCAAAAACCGAGGATTTGCACACCGGCACGTCGCTGGGCGAGGTTGAGTTGCCGCCGATCAAGTTCCCGACGCCGATGGTTGGCCTCGCCGTGGCCCCAAAGGCTCGCGGCGACGAAACCAAACTGTCGGGCGCGCTTCATAAGCTCACCGAGGAGGATCGAACGGTCCGGCTGGACCACGATCAGGAAACGAAGGAGATGGTCCTCACAGGCATGAGTGAGTTGCATCTGCAACTATTGCGCGAGCGGCTCAAACGGCGCGACAAAGTCGAGGTCGAAACGCATGAACCGAAGATCCCGTATCGTGAGACAATTCAGGCCAATGGGGAAGGCAGCTATCGGCACAAGAAGCAATCGGGCGGTTCGGGCCAGTTCGGCGAGGTCCACATTCGCATGTACCCATTTCCGGAAGGCACTCAGCAGGAGGAATTTGCTACCAAGGAACGCTTCCCGCAACTCAAGAACACGCACTACCACGAGAAGCATAACTTTCTCTGGGTCGATACGGTGGTGGGCGGTTCGATACCAGGCAACTTCATGCCGGCGATCGAAAAGGGCTTTTTGGAAAAGATTACATCGGGCGTGGTCGCCGGTTATCCGGTGCAGAACATCTGCGTAGAAGTATATTTCGGTAAAGACCATCCCGTGGATTCCAATGAAACGGCGTTCCGAATTGCGGCGCGTCAGGTGTTTGCCAAGGTGTTCCGCGAGTCAAAGCCGAGCCTGTTGGAGCCGATCGTGACGATGGAGATCACCGTTCCGGTGGGCAACGTCGGCGATGTATCGAGCGATCTTTCTGGGCGCCGCGGCCAGATGGTCGGTATGGACTCGGCCGGCGGCGGCATGACGACCGTGGTAGCGACGGCGCCTCTTGCCGAAGTGATGACGTACGCCCGCACGCTGTCGTCGATGACCGGCGGCCAGGGAAGCTACACGATGGAATTCGCGCGCTACGACGTCGTGCCGCCCAACATTCAGCAGCAAATCATCGCCAAGGCGAAGCTCAAGGAAGAGGAAGAGTGAGAGCGGGCAACTCCCTCTCCCGCTGGGAGGAGGGCTGGGGTGAGGGTGACATGGAATCGGTCTTGTTAGAGTTCCTAAGAGTTTCTAACAAAATGGCTTCGGCGAGGGGGCCAGTCCCATTTTGCTCCGAAGACTCCGCAAAATTGGGACAGTCCCCGGCCATTTTGTTAGAAGCTCTAAGTGAGTAAGTTGCGACTATCAATTATTCACTGACCTAGAAGCAGTTCAAAAGCGCTCAGGGAGAGGGGGACAGTCCCCTTTTGCTCCGAAGACTCCGCAAAACGGGACAGTCCCCGATCGGTTTTGAAACTGCTTGTAGTCACTTGCTCACCGATTCACCAGCCCATGTCGCAGCTTCCCGCCCAAGCCGACGCTGCCCGAGCTAAGCTCAATAGGTCGGCTGCGACTGGCATTCGCGCTAGCCTTGTCGCTGTGCTGGTTAGCACCGTTTTAGGGGCCGTTAAGGTCATCAGCGGCATATTAGGTCACTCTTATGCGCTCATTGCCGACGGCGTTGAATCGATGCTCGACGTGGTCAGCGGTGCGATCGTAGCGGGAAGCTTGAAGATCGCCTCGCAGCCGCCCGATGAAGAGTATCCGTTTGGCTACGGCAAAGTGGAGCCCGCCGCCGCGCTGGTGATTGCAACCGGCCTGTTGGCCACCGCGGCTGGTATCGCGATTGTGAGCATCCGTGAAATACGCCTTCCCCGGCATGCACCTGCGCCGTTCACGCTGGCTGTGCTTGTCGTCGTCGTCGTTGCGAAGGAGTTGCTATACCGATTCTTGCTTCGCATCGGTAAGTCGATCGACAGCCATGCGATGCAAGCCGACGCCTGGCACCATCGAAGCGACTCGCTCACCTCGGCCGCCGCGTTCATCGGGATATCCATCGCCCTGGTGGGAGGCAGAGGCTACGAGCAGGCCGACGACTGGGCGGCCCTGTTCGCAGCTTGCGTGATTGCGTTCAACGGCGTGCGGTTGTTCCGCAAGGCGTGGCGCGAAATCCTCGATGCCTCGCTGCCGGAGCACCTGATCGATGACATTCGCGAAATTGCGCGACAGGTGAACGGCGTTGCGGGTATCGATATGTGCCGGGTGCGCAAGAGCGGGCTCGGCCTGTGGGTTGACATCCATGTCGAAGTCCGCGGCGATATGACGGTGCGCGACGGGCACCACATCGCCCATCGTGTGAAAGATGCACTTTTAGCGTCCGGCCACAACATTATGGATGCGGTGGTGCATATCGAGCCGGCGATGGGAACGGACTCGGGTTGAATTGCGCGCGGCAAAAGTTGGCCCGGGGTAGCGGCTGACGCCGCAACCGTTTGAGGGTTTTGAACGCACATCGTCACCCCTCCCCAGCCCTCCCCGTCAAAGGGGAGGGAGCCGAACCAGTTGATATAAGTTCCTCGAAGGGGAAGGAGCTCGACAGCCGTTGCATGATGTTGCGCGGGGAGAGGGAGGACTTCAAAACACGTTCTCAGTCATTCGCCTTCCGCCGCATTCTTTGTCGCCAACTTAGAAACACTCCGGCAGTCAGCGCGACCGCCATTATCATGGTCGCCGGCTCTGGTACCGCCGCAGTGAGCCTGTACACGATTCCGCCGGCGCCGTTGGCGGGAGAGTTTGTCGCCATGATGTAAAGTTCGCCGTTGGCGTCCTGGCCGAAACCGTGGATGGTGAGGTTATCCGGAAGAACCGGTATGACAGTGTTGTCGGGCAGCGTATCGGAGTCGAATTGCGGCGATAGGAACGACCTGATTTCGCCGGTGGTCAGGTCGGCGTAAAACAGCCGGCCATCGATCCGGGTCGGCGAGCCCGTCAAAGCAAGGTCGCCAAAAATGTATTTCCCATAGAGTTGCGGAATCGCGGAGCCGCGATAAACGAAACCACCGGTAATGGAAATGCCATCGTTGTGGTCGTATTCCAAGGTGCCAATTGTCCCGGAAATGGGATCGGTGAGATTAGCGGGCACGCCCGGGCTGTTCGTCGTCACGGCGCCGGTGGCTGAATTGAATAGAAACGTGCCTTCCTTAGTGTTCCAACCGTAGTTGTTTCCATTGGTGACGCGATCGATTTCCTCGATCGTGTTTTGCCCGACGTCGGCGACGATCAGATCGTTCGTGCCGCCCGGCCGGCTATCGAAGGCGAAGCGATAGGGATTGCGAAATCCGTAGGCGAAGATTTCGGGCACCTGTCCCGCGCCGTGGAATGGGTTAGTCGTTGGAATACGGTACTGGCCGTTGGGGCTCACCGGGTCGGTGCTGCTCGGATTGAGCGACGGATTCAAGGGATCGATGCGGAGCATTTTCCCCAGGGCGACGCCGAGATTCTGAGCGTTGCCGCCCGGTACGTGGCTAGGTCCGACGTCGTTCGCATTACCGCCGTCGCCGGTGCCGAGATAAAGATATCCGTCGGGCCCGAAGGCAATCGTGCCGCCATTGTGATTACCGGCGTTCTTGCCAAATGAGATAAGCTCGCGGCGAGTCGACGGGTCGACCACATTGGGGTCGGATGCCGACATTTTCCATTCTGTAATGACGTTTTCGTAGTTGGTCGTAGCACCATTTGGCGTCGGATACGTGGGACTGGAGCCGGCCGGAACAAGTTGGCTCGAGTAGGTATAGAGCGTTCGGTAGCCCGGGCTGGCGGGGTCGTTGAATCCGGGGTGAAACGCCAGGCCCAAGAAGCCTCGTTCGTCGTTCGGATTGCCGGTCGCCAGCGGCGGCGAAACCAGGCTTTGAATATTGAGCGCCGGGGTCGGCAGCAACGATCCGTTCTGTATCACGCGCAACAGGCCATTCTGCTCGACGACAAACAAACGATTCGTATCGCCAGGGGCACTGATGCCGTAATCGGGAGCGGCCAGTCCAGTGGCGATGGGAGTCAGTTGGATAGAAATGTCGCCTTGCGGGATGTGCGTTAGTGGAACGGCTTGGGCCAGCACGCTAAAGGTCAGACTTATTACCAAAGGAATCCCAACGGTTCGGAACCGGGGCAGCACAAACATAATGTTCCTCCTCAAAGTTCAGTACGGTGGAATGGGCTGGCCCGCAATGAACTGGCGCGCAGCACGACCTCGGAACGAGCCCAAAATGAAATCTCGAACGGGCATCGTTCGACTTATCCGGCGACCCCAGCGCGCAAAACAACTGTCATTGCCTGCACGGGTCGCACGATGGCGTCAACGCTCGAATCGACTTGCCGCCGTCTGGACGGCATACATTTTCGCGGCCTGCCCAAGACGGCCGCGAGCCTTCCAGTCGCCAAACCCAAAGCACCTGGTTTGTGGCCCAAGAAAACCAAGACGCGGTTGCTGGCCCAGAATTGCGACTGGACAGGTGCATCTTAATGACGCGAAGTCGCCGTGTCAACCAGCAACCGGGGTCAAATTCGACGACCTGTGTGAACTCGCCATCGCCTTACTTTATTCAACAGTTTTAAGTTTGATGAGGAACACTTTTTGTCGCTAATTGATAGTAGCGAGAATTAGGCTGTATCCCGAAACGCGAAATGGGAATCAGCCGGACCGCGCTACCGGCCGGTTTTCTCGCAGAACCGTGGGCTAGCGCCCTGCGGCCGATCGTTTGGCGACAAAACAAAATGTGGATTCGTGTTCCCATGGAAATGTAACGTTCGAGTGTTCATGACAATGTCGATGGCCAGGCGTATGGCGCAAAATGGGCTATAATTTGAGCGCCGATATCGACATGGTGCAGCGCCTTAACGTCTTTTCGTAACACGTTGTCCTACAAGGTCTTTGAGTGTTTCTGAAAGTCGGCAAAAGCAATCCGCTAAGACTGCTGGCATGCGAATCTCTTAATTGCCGGCAGCGTGGTTGCCGAGATAAATTGTAGCGGTTTGAAGGGCTGAACCGGGCGGCGTAGAATTGCGTCCAGACTTACATGATGCACGAGGCTATTTACCATCTGCCGCACCCGAGAAACGGCCAAGCTATGTGCCGTGTGCCCGGGTGCATCTGTACGTGTCCGGCCTAAGGCCGGACATCTCGCCGCCGCTTTGCCCACCTCGGGCCGTCTTAGTTCCGCCTCGCAGTCTTCCATCGAATCGCTTCGTTAGCGATTCATTTCAGGTGTTTAAAGGCACCCTCACCCGGGCTCTTCCAAAGGGAGAGGAAGTGATCATGGCAACCGATTTTCGACTCAAAGACCATCTTCCCAAACTCACGCAGCGAATCGTGCACACGTACGATGAAGTCGGCCAGATCAACCATTTGGGCCACTGCCCGTTGCCGAGTTACGACGAGATCATAGCCGCCACGAGCGATCTCAAGGAAATTCTGTACCCCGGCTATCGTCGCCGCGAGGGACTGCACCGGGGCAATGTGGCCTATTACGTGGGCGACCTCGTGGACCGCCTTCACGATCGGTTCACGCAGCAGATTGGCCGGGCGCTGCGCCATGAAGCGGGCGCTACCGACGACTGCGACAGCGACCAGGATTTCGAAGCCCTCGGCCAGGCAAAGACGATGCTGTTCCTCGAGCGGCTGCCAGAGATCCGCAAGATTCTTGCC
>DASZZA010000871.1:0-4329 GCA_035545135.1 Lacipirellulaceae bacterium
GTCCAGTCGGGCCAACAATTTGCGGTTCGCATTGTTTTTGTACCACGCGGGGGATTTCTACATGGCATGAACGTGATCCGATCATGGTGGTTCGATGACTTTGAGATAGGGCTGCACTTTCCGTTGCCAAACCCGGTCCGAAGAAAGCGAATTGCCGTCTCGTTCTGACGAGCGAATCAACGAAAACAATTGGTCAGTGTCTTCGCTAGTCAATGGTACCACTTTCAGTGAGTAATCTGGCTGAAGCGCGTAAATTACTCGAGCATTGTAAGAGGGTGAAATAGAATGCCCATGGATCGAAGTGACCATATTTCGGCCATTGGAACCGGAAGTTCCTGCTCTGTGTGCTTCCCAAACAATCGCAAAAAGTGGCTGTCTCTTTCCGTTTTTGCTTGTCGTTCCGAACTGCAGTATAAAACAATTCTGCAAATTGGATCCGGGAATCACCTGCGTGCCGAAAAGAGAGCCTCCATAATGCGTGCAGCCCGAAACAACGGCTCCAGCCCCTAGTCCCAATAGCATGAACGCTATTTTTTGTAAAATTCGCATCGTACTTTATTTCGTCCGTCATCGCTCCCTTTAATGACATGGACATAATACATCTAAGTGCCTTGTCGCAATCGTTGCACTTACGCCGAAAATCAAATTGAAATGTGTCTTGATGTAAACAGTCATATCTACGTGATAGCGACTTCCCTGAATTTTCTTTCCGTTCTTGCAATACGTGCAGTTCTCCCACACCGAATCGTTACTGGCCTCTTCAGTATCGAATGCTCCAATACCTACGGACAGGAAAAGGGGACATCACTGATATCCGCAGCGCGTTGAGCGAGTCGTGATTATCACCAAAATTGCCTCCGGCATTTTCCGCCCCATCTGGTACACGTTGCTACTCGCGCTGCGTCTCAGCGTGCACTTTCGCAATCGCAACGCGGAATCAAACAACCCAGCCGCTGCCTTGCAGCTTCGCCCGCAGATCACCGATGATCTCGCGCGGTACGAACCGCGCGAGCTCTTCGTCACTCGCCAGCGGTGTGATCTGTTTGATGAGCGAGCTTGAAACGTGCGAAAACTCTTCGTCGGCCATCAGGAATACAGTCTCGATCCCCGGATCGAGCTTGCGATTGGCCAGCGTCATGGTGAACTCGGTGTCCATATCCGATAGTGACCGCACGCCGCGGATGATGACGCGCGCGTTGCAATCGCGAACGAACTGAACGGCAAGCCCCGCGAACTGCCGGACCTGCACGTTCCCCAGCCGCTTCGTCACGCGCTCTACCTGCTCCACGCGCTCGTCCGCAGTAAACAGCGGTTGTTTGTCAATATTCGTGCCAATGCCCACGATCAACTCATCCACCAACCGACTGCTACGCTCAATCACGTTGAGGTGTCCGAGCGTAATCGGGTCGAACGAACCGGTGTAGACTGCGCGGCGACTCATTGACGTTTGCGGGATCCTGAAATAAGAAGATTCTGAAGAGATTGCAAATTGCAAATTGAAAATTGCTGATTCAGCTTCTTCATTTTTCATTTCTCAATTTGCAATTTGCATTCTGCAATCATCCCCGAAAGGAATTCAAAGCACTCACCAACCGGTCGAGGTCCTCCTCATTGTTATACGCATGAGGACTAATCCGCAATCGGCCGGCGCGACAGCCAAAAACAACCCCCTGCTGCATGGCATGCCGCTTCAGCGCCATTGGATCACGACCGGGCATTTCAAACGCGACGATTCCCGACCGCTGCTGTCCGTCGCGATGATTGAGCCGACGATCGGAAACAATCGTGGCCCCGATCCCATTCAATCGCGCGCACGCCCGGTCCGTGATATCGAGAACGGCCGCAGCCAGATTCTCGGCGCCTAATTTACTCAGCAGATCGAGGCTCGCACCCATCGCGAGGAATCCCGCGTTATTTTGCGATCCTCCTTCGTACCGTGCCGCCGCTTGGCGCAGGTTTAACTCGATGTGCGTGTAGTCCTGCCCTGGCACCACACTGTGCCAGCCGGGACCAAGCGGCCGCAGTCGATCCAAATGCTCGCGGCGAATGTACGCGATGCCCGCACCTTCCGGACCAAGCATCCACTTATGCCCGTCGGCCGCCATGAAGTCGATGCCAAGCGCGTTCACGTCGAGCGGAAACGCGCCGAGCCCTTGAATCGCATCGAGAAACATGAGCGCGCCTCGCTCATGTGCAATTTTGGCGATTCCGGCAACGTCCTGGCGATAACCGGTCGCAAACCCAATCCAACTCACCGTAACAATCCGCGTCCGCTCGTCGCACGCCTCGGCAAGTCGCTCCAAGTCCAATCGCCCGCTCACCTCCGTTGGCACGCGGCGCGTCTCCACGCCTTTGCTGGTCAGGTTCATCCACGGATACACGTTCGACGGAAACTCGTCCGCCAGCGTCACCACATTATCACCCGGCCGCCAATCGAAGCCTTCCGCCACCAGGCTGATGCCGGCAGTTGTATTGCCGACCAACGCGATTTCATCCGGGTGAGCGCCGATCATTTGGGCCGCCGTCGCGCGCATCCGTTCGACGCCCTTCACCCAATCACCCCACACTGGGTTTCCGATCTCAACGGCTTCCGTGAGCCATTTCTGAAAGGCCTCTGCCGTCGGTCGCGGCAACGGCGCCATGGCCGCGTGATCGAAATAGGCCCACCGCTGGGCCGCCGGCATCTGCGACCGCAACTGCTCACGTACTTGTTCAATGGCTGTCATCAGGCTCACGCTTCCGCGCGACTCCGTCAAAAGTTTCCAATTCGGAGTTGGGACACGAATCGTCTCTAATCCGCGCTAATCGGACTCCGGTATTCGCATGCGGTAGGGCGAAGCTCCTGCTGAGCCTCGTCCTCCCACCGGTTCTAGTCGATTCGAACCAATTTAGCGCGGATTAGTGGCTACTGGCGTTCCCCCGTGGTTCGTTTTTGTTTTGCTGAGTTGAGAACTTGGATCCGTCCTCGTTACGCACAAGACACTGATGGCGGTTACTGGCGATCAGCGCTATTCCGCCGAGTCCCAATATAACCCACGTCGCCGGCTCCGGCACAGCCACCGATGAAGCACTGGCCTTCGATGAATTCGGCATACCAAAGTTGGTGCGCCACGTGTTGTAGGCGTCCAGCGTGTATGTCGTGCCAAGCCCCTTTCGCCAGACAACGTAGTCGCTTGCATCGACGGTCCCATCGTGGTTGAAGTCGCCGTGCGGCACGCGGTCAAAGTAATAAATGGGCTGGTGGCTGCCTTCGCTGGTCGTATAGTAGCCCCAGCCTGCCGCATCGAAGCCGATGTCTTCTCCCTGTGTTTCGGAGTGAAGCGGAATCGCGATCGGCGTCGTCGCAAATGCATCGGCAATCGTTCGGCCGCTTGGGCGTTGATACAAGAGCCCCGAGCTTGTCGCATACGAGCGAATGATAATCTCGCTGCCATCCGGTGAGATGTCGGCGGCAGTGAGCGCGTTCGAGTTGAGGAGCGAAGCGACGAGTGTCAGCGTGGTCGTGCCGCTTGTCGATTGCGGATAGGCAGCCCGATAAACGTACTTATACGTCGCGTCGCGCTTCGTGATGATGTAGATATCTTTTGTGAGCGGATCGACAAACATGCTCTCTGCATCGTGTGCCCGATCCGGATACGCGAAAGTGAATTTCGACACTCCGGTGAGCGTGACGGTGACCGGCGATTGGACATCGCTCACCACCGGTTCGGGGACGCGATAAACGGCTATTGTGCTCCGCACGGAGTTGTTGTCGCCGATATCGCCGACATAAATGTACTGCGTGCCCGCAGCCGGTCCGGGTCCAACCGCGATATCTTCCCAATCGACGTTCCCCGCTCCGCTAAGCTTATACGTGCCGAGGTCAGTTCCGGCCGGCGTCATCGCATAAACTTGAGCCGGATTTCCCGAGTCTTCCTCGGTCCACAGAACGTTGGGGCTCATCCGGCTGGCTGCGATCCCCGATGCTTCCGTGATCGCCGAATTTTGAATCGTTCCCGTCTCGATTCCGGAGGAAAAGCTCGTGCTTGCCGCGAGCGAAACCGCATCCGTAATCAGCAGCAGCGCCGCAACCAACAGCATTTCGGACGTGGCGCGAATTTGACTCACGTCAACAATGTAACGGATAACTCGCGCTTGGCGAAACCGACCGCCGCGACCGCTCCCAAAATGAGAAGCAATCCTGTAGCCGGTTCCGGCACAGATTGGATTGTGGCCCCGGCTCCGGCGCCGGTGGCGTAGGTTTGTCCGAAGTGGGCGCGCCAGGCGTTGTAGTCGTCCTGGGTGTAGGTGGTTCCCAAGCCTTTGCGGAACACGATGTAGTCGGCGCCG
>DASZZA010000872.1:0-7323 GCA_035545135.1 Lacipirellulaceae bacterium
ATAAGGAGTGGATGATGGATGCGCCGATATCCGACGCCCTGGTGTTTTTTGGCGCCACCGGAGACCTGGCATATAAGAAGATTTTTCCGTCGCTGCAGGCCATGGTGAAGCATGGCCTGCTCAATGTGCCGGTTGTGGGCGTGGCAAAATCAGGCTGGAATTTGGACCAGTTTCGCGCGCGGGCCCGTGACAGCGTCGAAAAACATGGCGGGATTGACCCGCCGGCATTCGAAAAGTTACTTGGTCTGCTTCGCTACGTAGATGGCGATTACAACGACCTCTCAACGTTTCAAGCACTTCGGAAAGAGTTGGGCGACGCCAAGCACCCGGCCCATTATCTGGCCATTCCGCCGGTGATGTTCGGCCCTGTCGTGGAGCAATTGGACAAAGCCAACTGCACGAGCGGCGCGCGGGTAATTATCGAAAAGCCATTCGGGCGCGATTTAGCCTCTGCGCGCCAGCTGAACGCAATTCTACTAGAAACCTTCAACGAACGCGACATCTTCCGCATCGACCACTATTTGGGAAAAGCGCCCGTCCACAACATGGTGTTCTTCCGGTTTGCCAACTCGTTCTTGGAGCCAATTTGGAACCGGGACCACGTCGAAAGTCTGCAGATCACGATGGCCGAGAATTTCGGTGTGCAGGGGCGAGGCGCATTTTATGAAGAGACGGGCGCGATTCGCGACGTAATCCAGAATCATTTGTTTCAGGTGCTCCTGAACTTAACGATGGAGCCGCCGGTCCTTGCCGACGCCGAAGCGATTCGCGATGAAAAGGTTCAGGTGTTGCGGGGGATTCCGTCGCTCGACGTAAAAGATGTCGTCCGCGGCCAATTTCGCGGTTATCGGCAAGAAAAAGGAGTGGCCCCTGACTCGAACGTGGAAACGTTCGCGGCCGTCAAGCTGGAAATCAATTCCTGGCGATGGCAAGGCGTCCCGTTTTTCATCCGCGCCGGAAAATGCTTGCCCGTCACCAGCACCGAGGTCGTGGTGCGGCTCCGTAAGCCGCCGACGATGTTTCGCAGTTACGATTTGAAATCGAACTATTTTCGCTTTCAGATCAGCCCCGAAATTGTGTTCGCGGTGGGTATGATGGCGATCACACCGGGGACCGAACGCGCGGGCGAAAACGTTGAAATCGTCGCGAGTCGCCACCCCGCGCCGGAAGAAATGGACGCCTATGAACGGCTGCTCAGCGACGCCATGCACGGTGACGCCACATTGTTCGGTCGTGAGGATGCCATCGAGGAGGCTTGGCGAATTGTCGACCCCGTGGTGAAAGCGGATACACCGGTATACGAATACGAGCCGAACACTTGGGGACCAAAAGAAGTGGACCAACTAATTTGTCCCCCTGGCGGCTGGCAGAACCCGGTGGTGACTTCGTGATCCCCCAAGCGACCGCAACGATCGCAATGCGCCTTCATGAATATCTACGACACACAGGAAGGCGTTCGTCTGCAAATGAACCGCCAGCGCATTGGGCATTGGAACCGCTGGGGTCCATTTCTGGCCGAACGTGCTTGGGGCACCGTGCGCGAGGACTATAGCGCGGATGGCAAGGCCTGGGATTATTTCCCGCACGACCATGCGCGCTCGCGCGCCTACCGTTGGAACGAGGATGGGCTGGCCGGCATCTGCGACCGTCATCAGTATCTCTGTTTTGCTCTGGCGCTCTGGAATGGCCGCGATCCGTTCCTGAAGGAACGGCTATTCGGCTTGGCCAGCGAAGAGGGTAACCACGGCGAGGACGTGAAGGAGTACTACTTTTATCTCGACAATACGCCGACGCATTCGTACATGAAATATCTGTACAAGTACCCGCAGGCCGAGTTTCCTTACGGCCAGTTGCTAAGTGAAAACAAGCGGCGAACGCGACAAGACCCGGAGTACGAGCTCGTCGATACGGGAATCTTCGACCAAAACCGATACTTCGACGTCGAGATCGAATACGCTAAGCACGAGCCGGAAGACATACTCATTCGCATTTCAGCCACGAACCGAGGCCACGACACGGCGACTCTATACCTGCTGCCGACATTGTGGTTTCGCAACACATGGGTGTGGGGTCGCGATCCGCGCCGGCCATCGATCGCCAGGGGGGCCCGTCGTCCGGCGAGCCAATCGACCATGCTGTTCACGAAGCATTGGCAACTGGGCGAGTACGTGTTGTATTGTTCCGACGCGGATGAATTGTTGTTCACCGAGAACGAGACGAATGCAACGAGGCTATTTGGAGCTCAGTCTGCGGCCCCTTTCGTCAAGGACGCGTTTCACGAATTTGTCGTGAACGGCAATCGATCCGCCGTGAATTCGGCGGCCGTTGGCACCAAAGCGGCGGCCTGCTACACGAAACGTGTCGACGCAGGCCAGACATGGACCATCAAGCTCCGCCTATCGGCGCTGATCGGCAATCACCCACTCGACGCGCCCTTTGCCGACTTCGACGCCATGCTGGCTGTACGAAAACAGGAGGCAGACGAATTCTACAACGCCGTTCTGCCGCCGGCACTTTCCGCAGATGCTCGCTTAATCGCGAGACAAGCCTTCGCCGGTATGCTTTGGTCGAAACAATATTACCACTATGTGGTGAGCGATTGGCTGGAGGGCGATCCGGGAGAGCCGCTTCCACCACAACAGCGACTGCATCGGCGAAATCACGACTGGATGCATCTCTTCACGCGCGATGTGATCTCGATGCCCGATAAGTGGGAATTCCCCTGGTTTGCTTCCTGGGACTTGGGCTTTCATTGTGCCGCTTTGGCCCACGTCGATCCGCAGTTTGCCAAAGAGCAAATCATTTTGATGTTGCGCGAATGGCTCATGCACCCCAATGGCCAGATTCCGGCCTACGAATGGGACTTTGGCGACGTGAATCCGCCCGTCCTCGCTATGTCCGCCTGGGCTGTGTTCGACATTGAGCGTCAAGCCACCGGCGTTGCCGACTACCAGTTCCTGGAACGTGTTTTTGAGAAAATGCTGCTCAACTTCACGTGGTGGGTCAATCGCAAGGACGTTATGGGCAAAAACATCTTCCAGGGCGGTTTCCTGGGCATGGACAATATCGGCCCGTTCGATCGGAGCAAGCTGCCCCCAGGCTACTTGTTGGGACAGGCCGACGGCACCAGTTGGATGGCGGCCTTTGCCAAAAGCATGCTGACGATCGCGCTGGCACTCGCCGAAAAGAACCGCACGTTCGAAGATCTGGCCAGCAAGTTTTGGGAGCACTTCGTTTACATTGCAAATTCGATGAACAGCCTGCACGATCCCAAACAATCGCTGTGGGACGAACAGGACCACTTTTTCTACGATCAGCTTATCTCGGCCGATGGTGCGAGTACGTCCGTCCGCGCCCGCACAATGGTGGGATTCGTTCCCCTGTTCGGAGCAACCGCGGTCGCTGCCGACGCATGTGGGATGCACGCCGCGTTCAACCGCCGTCGGCAGTGGTTCATCGAGCATCGGCCTGAGCTGATGGAGAGCGTCGGACCAATGGTAACACCGGGGGCGAACAACATGCTGATCCTCGGTCTCGTGCGGCCCGATCAGTTGCGACACATGCTTGCGTACATGCTCGACGAGAACGAGTTTCTTTCGCCGTACGGGGTGCGGTCTGTATCGCGCTATCACTTGGAACATCCGCTCGTGATGCAGCTTGACGGGTCTGAACACCGGCTGGACTTTGAGCCGGGCGAGTCGACCATCGATCTCTTCGGAGGCAATTCGAATTGGCGCGGCCCGATCTGGTTGCCGGTCAATTTCCTTCTCATTCTTGCACTTAAGCAATACTACCGTTATTACGGTGATGGGTTTCAGGTCGAATGTCCCACCCACTCGGGCAACATGATGACACTGGACCAGGTCGCGCGCGAGTTGTCGCAGCGGCTGACGCGCATTTTCCTGCGAGGAGCCGACCGAAAGCGGCCCGTCTTTGGCTCTGCTGATCTCTTTAACGACGACGCCAATTGGCGCGATCTTATCCCCTTTTACGAATACTTCCACAGCGAGAGTGGCCGAGGCTGCGGGGCCAGCCATCAAACGGGCTGGACCGGGCTCATCGCCCAGATCCTGGTTAACCTGAGCGACGATTCCGTAAAACTCGAATGACGATATGCCGCAACCAGGGGCGGGATTGACGCTCCAACTAGTCACGATCGCCGCCCGATTTGAACCGCTGCACAATCCGTGGCGTAGTGAAACGAAGCGACTCGCGTCGTACTTGTGCCAGCATCCGCCTCGAAGCCGTCTCGGGACGGGCGAAATTCCTATTGAATCCCGCCTCGTCCGAATTCCTCGCGGAACCCTCGCCATCCCGCCTTGGCAAATCGGGTTCTACAACTATCTGTTGCAGTGCACACCACACTTCGTATGATGTCCTGCAGTCCGAAGTCATTTTCAATACGACTCCAATTCACTACAGAGCTCGAACATGATGACCAAACGTATATTCCTCGCGCGTTTTGTCGTGGCAACGATGGCAATCGCTGTCGCGCACGCGTGCTTGGCCGCAACGGCCGAAATTCCCGAAGGTTTTACACATGTCCGAACCGATCGCGACATCTCAGAATACCGCCTCGATTCAAACGGCCTGACCGTGCTCCTGCTGCCCGATCACTCCGCGCCGGCCGTAACGTTCATGGTTACCTACCATGTTGGTTCGCGAAACGAGTCGTACGGAACGACCGGTGCGACTCATCTCCTCGAACATCTTATGTTCAAGGGCACGCGCGACCACAACCGCGAAGCGGGCAACGGCTACGACCAATTGCTCGAACGGACCGGCGCAATCACAAACGCAACCACTTCGTTGGACCGGACGAACTATTTCGAGACGGTTGGATCCCAGGACCTAGGGCTCGCCGTTCAACTGGAAGCCGATCGCATGCGAAATCTTCGCCTGCGCGAGGACGATCGTCGGCCTGAAATGACCGTCGTCCGCAACGAATACGAACGCGGCGAAAACAATCCGGCCCAAGCTCTCGAAAAGGAAGTTTGGGCCGCGGCGTACATCGCGCATCCGTACCATCATCCAACCATTGGTTGGCACAGCGACTTCGAAAAAGTGTCGATCGACAAACTGCGCAACTTCTACAACACCTTCTATTGGCCCAACAACGCGACCGTCACGATCATTGGCGACTTCGACCCGGACAATGCACTAAGACTCGTCAAAAAGTACTACGGCGCGATTTCCCGGTCACCTCAACCAATACCGGATATCTACACCGAAGAACCGCCGCAGACCGGCCCACGTCGGGTGATCGTGCATCGGCCCGGCGAGTTGGGAGTCGTGATGATCGCTCAAAAGATTCCACCGGCCACTAGTCCCGATTATCCCGCCCTCCGTGTCCTGGGCATGATCTTGTCGGACGGACGCAATAGTCGCTTCTATAAAGCACTGACCGACAACAACCTCACTACTAACGTCGACGCATATCCCGAATTCAATCACGATCCATCGCTGTTCTTCGTTGTTGCGCAACTCACGCCTGGCACACAGCACGCGGACGTCGAGCACAAAATCCTCCACGAAATCGAGCGCGTGCAAAACGACGGCGTAACCTCGCACGAAGTTGCCGCCGCCATCGCCAAGTACGCAGCAAATACTGCCTATGAGCGGGACGGATCGATGTCGATGGCGTTTGCACTAAACGAGTGCATTGCCGCCGGTGACTGGCGCCTGTATTACCAATTGGTCGACGCCGTAAAACGCGTTACGCCGGCCGACGTGCAGCGAGTTGCCAAAAAATATTTCAACGAAGATCAGCGCACCACCGGCTGGTACGTTCCGCGGAATAAAAAATCAGTCGGGCTCCACAGCTCTGTTGCCAATATCAACACCGGCGGCGCTGAGTCCGCTCCACACACGGCTGCGAAGCCAGAAGCTGTTAACTCGCCCAAATTGGCCGCTGTGGAGAAAACGGCGCATAATTCCGCGCCCGCGTCTCGGTCAGTTGCATCGAGCGAAACCGATCAATCTAATTCGGCGGCGGCTCCTGCAGCAAAGATTGCACCGCGTATTGTACGCACGCGCACCGACGGATTGGATCTCTTGATTTGCCCCACCGGGGTAAAGGACGTCGTTACGATCAAAGGGTCGTTCCCCGCCTTTGATCCAACCAATCCGGTCGTCGGCGAGTTTACGGCCGACATGCTCGATCGCGGCACCACCCTACACGACGCGGATACCATCGCCATGCTGCTCGACAAAGTTGGCGCGCAGATTCAATTCGGCTATAGGTCGGGCAACTTTACGTTTGCCGCTGAGTGCTTGAAAAAAGATAGTGCGCAGGTTATTGGGCTGCTGGCCGAACAGTTGTCCAAACCAAGGTTTCCCGCCGACGAATTCGATAAAGTGCAAAAGCAGGAGCTTGCCGCCGCACAGCAGTCGCGGCAAGAAACTGAGGCCCAGGCCGCGATTGCGTTTTGTCGTGCAGTCTTTCCCGTCGGCCATCCGCAGTATCGTCTGACCTCTGACGAAAAAATTTCAGCGCTTCAGAAGGTGACTGTCGCCAACGTCAAGGCATTCCATCACCGGTTTTTCGGTCCGAACGATTGCACGATGGTGGTCGTCGGCGACGTTGAGCCGGCCGCCATTCAGAAGCAAGTTTCAAAGGCATTCGCCGATTGGAAAGGCGGCCGCCCGTTGCCGCACTTCCCGGCGCCTAATCCCCTTGAGCACGCGAAAAATTTTACTGTTCAGGTGCCAGGTAAAGCTAGCGTCACCGTGATCATGGGCGCCCCGAGTGGCGTGCGGTATTCCGATGCCGATTACTTGCCACTCGCCGTGGGAACAAGCGTGTTGGGCCACGGCTTCACAAGCCGGCTGCTCGGCACAGTTCGCGACGTCGAAGGTCTCACGTATGGCATCGGCGCCGAGCTAACCGGTACGGGGCGCCTCCGTCAAACATGGCTGGTTAGCGCCACCTTTGCGCCATCGCTGTTGAAACGGGGCCTCGCCTCGACACACCGCGAACTGGTCAAATGGCAGCGCGATGGAATCACCGAAGCGGAACTCAACTACCGCAAGAGCGCTCTGGCTGGTGCGCACAGGGTCAGCCTTGCAACGAGCGGCGGCTTGGCCAGTTCGATTCTCGAAACGGTTCGCCGGGGACTCGACCTGAGCTGGATCGACGACTATCCGAAAAAGGTCGATGCACTGACGCTCAGCCAGGTCAACAGCGTCATTCGGCACCGTATCGATCCCGACAAGTTAGTGACGGCGGAGGCGGGTACGATCAAACACGATTGACCGCCTACTAATCCTACTCGTAGAAGACTTCAGCGGCTTGCTCGTAGTCGACGCGATTCGATGGCCAAT
>DASZZA010000873.1:0-4095 GCA_035545135.1 Lacipirellulaceae bacterium
GAGCTTCTAACAAAACGGCTTCGGAGAGGGGGACAGTCCCATTTTGCTCCGAAGACTCCGCAAAATTGGGACAGTCCCCGGCCATTTTGTTAAAAGCTCGTAGTCAATACCTACTCACTTACTCACCGACTCACTTACTCACTCCTTCTACTTATTCAACACTTCATCCATGTTCATCATCTCGTTGGCGACCATCGTCCATGCGGCCAATTTCGTGACGGGAATCTTGGCGTCGGCCTTCGATTCGCCGACGGTAATTAGCTTTTTCGCGTCGCCGGTTCGCGCAGCGTAGTGCTTGTTGAACTTGTCGAGCGAGCCTCGAATGATGGCAATTTCTTGCGGCCGCAACGGTCGCGCCAACAATCGTTCGGCCATGAAGTCCAATCGGCGACCTGTGTCGTTGTTCGACTCGAGCGCGTGCTGCGCCAGCATGCGCGCGGCCTCGATGAATTGCGTATCGTTGAGCGTTACGAGCGCTTGCAACGGCGTGTCGGTGCGCTCGCGAACGATCGTGCAAGTCTCGCGCGTCGGCGCGTTGAAGATCTCCATCGACGCCGGCGGAGCGGCGCGCTTCCAGAACGTGTACATGCTGCGCCGATACAGCGATTCGCCGTGGTCTTGGACGTAGTCGCGCGTGTTGCTGCCGATCATGGCGACCGCTTCCCAGACGCCAGGCGGTTGGTATGGCTTCACGCTCGGCCCGCCGATCTTGTTCGACAACAGCCCGCTCGCGGAGAGCGCATAGTCGCGAACCATTTCCGCATCCATGCGGAACCGCGGACCGCGCGAGAGGAGCCGGTTCTCGGGATCCTTTTCCAGCTTCTCCGGCGAGAGAGCGGAGCTTTGACGATACGTGGCCGACATAACCATAAGTTTGAACAGCTTCTTCACGTCCCATCCCGAGTCGCGGAACTCGACGGCCAGCCAATCCAGTAGCTCTTGGTTGGAAGGCAGCTCGCCCGAGACACCGAAGTCCCCGACCGTCTTCACGATTCCGGTGCCGAACAGTTCGCTCCAGAAGCGGTTGACGGTGACGCGCGCCGTGAGCGGATGCTCGGGCCGCAATAACCACTTGGCGAATCCCAACCGGTTGCGCGCCAGGTCGGCAGGGAAGGGGGGCAGCATGGCGGGCGTGCCGGGCGTCACCTCTTCGCGACGCTGGTCGTATTCGCCCCGATAAAGTACATACGCGATCGGCGGCGTCGGTTTCTCCTGCATCACATAGCCCGTCGTGCTGCGCGTTTTGATATCGGCCTCTTCGCGCAGAAGCGCGTCGTGCTTCTTGGATATTCGTTGGTACTGATCATCCAGCGACGTGAGCCACCAATCGTAGAGGCGGTCGAGATCGGCTTTGCTCCGTTTTTCCGGCGGCGCGGCGACAACCGTCGACAGCGCCGCATTGGCCAGCGACGCAACGTCGCCATCGTCCAACCGACGAGCGTAGATGCGCACGTCTTGGATCGACGCGCCGGAGAGAACGGCCGACTTGTTGCGCTGACCAATCTTCAGCGGTACGTTGGTGCGGATCGATCCTTTGAGCGAGTCGGCCAACACGTTCGTCGGCTGTGCTTTTCCATTTAAAAATACATGCACGCCGGCCGCCTTGCCGCTGCCATCGTACGTGACGGCGACGTGGACCCATTGGTTGGCGGGAATCTGGTCGCGCGTGAGGACCTTCAGAGAGCTTGTGGGCCACTGATTGATGATGTGACCGCCGATGCGCCGGCCTTCGACCCACATGTCGAAACCGCGGTAATTGTCGTCCTCATTCATGCGAGCGAGCACGGAACCAGACCCGTCGTTGGCCGGCAGCTTTACCCACGCCGCGTAGGAGAATGCCTGTTTCGTGTCGAAATCGCCCGCATCGGGCACTTCGAGCACGGCACCCTGGTTGAGATAGGCGGCCTTCGTACCGGAGTGACCGGCTCGCCATTCGACCGTCGGCGGCAGCGGCTTTGCTGCAGGCTGTCCGCGCAGCTCGTAGCGAACCGTTGTGCCGCCGTCATCGAGCGGCACATATAGTTCGAGATCCGACGTTGGGACCTGGCTGGCAATCTCTTCGGGCTTGGCATGAGCAAGCCACGCCTTGAAATTGGCTCGCCCGTCGCGGCGACGGTCATTGAGCTTCTTTGTGATTCTGGGAATCAGTCGGGCAAGTTTATTCCATCGCGCCATGTCGTTCTTCATTGGCACCATGACGACGGGCGGTGTGTCCTTCACGTTGCCGTCCATCGGTTGTTGCGTGGTGTTGTTGAAGAAGGCCGCCATCTCGTAGAACTCTTTTTGAGTGAGCGGGTCGAACTTGTGATCATGACACACCGCGCACCCGGCCGTGAGGCCCATCCACACTTTGCAGGTCGTTTCGACGCGATCGCGCGTGTAGAGGACGGCGTACTCTTCCGGGATCGCGCCGCCCTCGCTCGTCGTGATGTTGCACCGATTGAAACCGGAGCCCAGTTTTTGCTCGAGCGTGGCGTTCGGAAGCAGGTCGCCCGCCAGATTTTCTATCGTGAACTGGTCGAACGGCATGTTTTTGTTGAAGGCGTCGATGACCCAGTCGCGGTAGGACCAGATCTCGCGGTAGTTGTCGATGTGGATTCCGTGGGTGTCGCCGTAACGGGCCGCATCGAGCCAATAGCGACCGCGATGCTCGCCCCACTTGGGCGACGCGAGCAACTTGTCGACCAATCGCTCGTACGCATGCGGCTTCGAATCGTGGACAAATTCCTCGACCATTTGCGGCGACGGCGGCAGACCCGTGAGATCGAGGCTCACGCGGCGCACGAGCGTGCGGCGGTCGGCTTCGGGCGCTGGCTTCAGGCCGACGGATTCGAGCTTAGCGGCCACGAAATTGTCGATCGGGTTGCGCACCCAGGCGACGCCGGCAACTTTCGGAACCGTCGGGCTCACCGGCGGAATCAAAGACCACAGCGGTTGGTATTTGGCCCCCTGTTTGATCCACTGCACGAGCGTCTGCTTCTGTGCATCGGTAAGCGTCTTCTTCGTCACCGGCGGCGGCATGTGCTCGTCGGGATCCTTCGACATGATCCGGTGCACCATTTCGCTCGAGTCCGGATCGCCCGGAACGATCGCGCCCATGTCGACGGCCACCTTGCGCTGATCCAATCGCAAATCGGCTTGTCGGGATGCACTATCCGGGCCATGGCACGAGAAGCAATTCTCGAACAGAATCGGCCGGATGTCGCGGTTGAATTGGACGCCTCTCTCAGCCGCAGAGGCGGCCGAAAGTCCGCAAACAACACACATCGCGGACAAAAGATAAAACTGCACCAATCGCCGGATGAATCGACTCATCACGTGTGTTTGCCGTTCGGTTAAGGTGGGACGGACGCGGAATTGCTTTCAGCGGCAAAGAGAGCACGCAACGGCTATTCCGGCAGGCAAACGATCGCTGCTAATATGATAGCCGCTCCGCGAGCCAAAACCAAGAGTTAACTTTCCACAAAACGATTTTTGGGACAAGCATGTCCCCTGTACTGAATCGGTACGGCCCCGATGGCGCACTGAGCCTGGGAACGACAACAACCCGATAAGGAGTATGGCGTTGTACCGGCAAATCTTTACAGCGTTGTCTGTATTACTATTCTGCGGCAACGCTTCGGCGGAAACGCCCCCTGAGTTGCGACTCGGCCGGGCCTGCCATGCGTTCGATCATCTGGGCGACATCGGCGACCAAGCCGACGCGGCAGCCGCCAGCGGCGCGACGATCATTTACACCGGCGGTCTCGGCGAGGCCGGCTATCATGGCCTCCCACCATTCCGTCAATTCAATGCGCTGTGCCGAAGTGTCAACGAATACAGTCGCCGGGCAAAAGCGCGTGGAATCGAACTGACGATTGGCTACCTGTGCGCGACGTCGATCATCGACTTGAAAAAGTTCGACAAGAATTGGTCGCCCGAATTTCGCGCTCAGTTTCGAACGCGGCCGGCGGAATGGCTTCAACAAGACCGCCATGGGAAACCACTCGCGTCGTGGTACGGCGGAGACTACGCGCCTGCCTGCATGAACAATCCCGACTGGCGGACATACGAGCGCGCGATGGTGCGCTACCAGTTGGAAACGGGCCACGACGG
>DASZZA010000874.1:0-16381 GCA_035545135.1 Lacipirellulaceae bacterium
CTTTCCTTCAATACGGGCCGTCGATTGACGGCGGCTACAAGGGCCTCGCGCTTGAACGCATTCATTTCTTCGGTCAGGTCTTCCAACAGTTGGTGCTGCTCGGCTTCGTCGATGGCGCCGCTGGCTAGCTTTCGGTAGCGGTCGAGATTCGTCGGGCTATAAAACCTGCTCATTCCGGTGGTGGGCTGCTGCCTTCTGCGGCGCTGTGTGTGAAATTGTGACATTTCTATGCTCCCGCGATTCGGGCGGTTGCTCGCATAATGGTCGCGAGCATCACCGCTTTAGAGCCCGCAATCTTCTATCTCATCCTCGTCGTGAACCGGCAAACGAAAATTATTGACGTTTGAATGCAGTACAATTGCTTTTCCTAAGAACGGCGAAAAAGTGTCGAGCGGATACGACTATTAACCGATCGCTACGCGGACGGCCGTTCGATGCATTATCCGTGCGGCCGTGCTTATACGAGCCGATAGGACGGTTCGCTGCTATTTAACTTCCGCGGTCGAAACTGCACGGAGCACGGAGAGTGCCGTTCCCAATGTTTCGACATCGATGTTCGCGGAGTGCGCCGCATAGACCGGAAAAGAGAAATGCGGGGCGCCTGGGACGAGCTGAAGTTTTCCAGATTCCAAGTATGGCTGCACCGCATGCAATCTGAAGTAACCGGACCCGCCTTCCGAAAGCACATAAGTGAGAGCCAGGGGTCCGAGATTGGCTACCAAGCTCGGTGTCGTGTCGGGAAAGCTTGCGCCGTGGTGGAGAGTGAAATCCGGGCCCCATTCTACATGTACATATCGAGGATCATCGGCGCGATAGGTAGAGAGGTCGGTCGTTACAAGCACGAGCTCTTCTTCCATCAATAAGTCGATTTCCAAGCCTGGCCGGTGTTGGGGCGCATACATGATCGCGATATCGACGAGTCCAGAGGCAACGTGAGTGATTAGATCTTGGGGCACGTCGACGTGAACGCGAAGTGCAATATCCGGATGTGAGCGCCGCATTGCTTTCACCCAGTCGAGTAAGATCGGCTGCCAAAGACTGACCTCGCTACCAACAGTGAGAACAGCGCGGTGACCTTCTGGCACCGCGACCTGCTGTCTCGCGCGCTGCCACAACTGTACGAAGGTCGGGGCGAAGCGAAGGAATTGCTCGCCAGCCGGGGTGAGCGTCGCGCCAGCTTTATTCCTCACGAACAGCGGTCGTCCGAGCTGTTGCTCCAAGAGACGCACGCGCGCGCTGACCGTCGTTTGCGCGACGTGCAGACGGTCCGCAGCTTTGATGAAGCTCCCGGTAGAGGCGATCTCTACGAAAGTCCGCGCAAGCTCGATGTCCATGGTTCATCTAGCATAATTTATGCAGACAAGTGTCAATTATATTCGTTTGCCTGCTTGGTAAGCCTAGTGAGAATGTTGTCCCAGTCGCCGTCAGGCCACTGGGAACAAGAGGACGTGGTGCTGAAATCACTCTCAATAGCATCGCCGAGCCCTCAACAGCGACCTCAATCAGCACGGGGCAAAGTTCGGCTGCGGATTGTCGCAATCGATAGAGAACCGGTCCGGTCCTCTCAGACCGCGGCCCAAAGTGTCGTAGGCCGCGTTTGCACCGGAGGTTGGCATGCCCGAACAAACAGACAGTCTTCGTGAAGCCGTCGGAGTTTTTGCAAATGCAAACGACCTTCAAGCGACCATTGATGAACTCTTGAGTTCGGGCTTCCACAGGGCCGATCTGAGTTTGCTCGCCGGCGAGGACGCCATGAATGAAAGACTTGGTGGCTTCGTCGACGCGCGCGCCCTTGAAGACGACCCTGCCATTCCACGCTCGGTCTATGTCTCGCCCGAGGCGATTGGAGATGCTCAGGGCGGCATCGTCGGCGCTCTTGCATACGCGGGTGCAACCGTTGCTGCAGGCGCTGTCGTCCTGTCGGGCGGCACAATTCCCGTGGCGCTGGTCACGGCAACGCTGGCCGGCGGAGCCGGAAGTGTTGCTGGAGCGGTGTTGGGCAAATGGCTCGGCGAGCATCACGCATACTATCTGCAGACGCAAATTGACCACGGAGGCTTGCTTCTTTGGGTGCGAACCAGGGATGTGGAGGCTGAGGAGCGGGCGTTACACATTCTGAGAAAGCATTCGGCGAGAGATGCACACGTACACACATTGGTATCGGAAGCCGCACACGATCCAACCAACCACGCAGCGTTCGTACGTTGAAGGAAAATTGGAATGCTTGATCGCGCCGAATCCAATGCGCCTGATCTGACGCCTGGGGGTGATTGCATCGGCCGCATCTGAATTGCCCAGCAGCGCTTTCGCGATCGCTCTCAGCGTATCCCCGCGCTTTACCTCATACAGTTTGTAATCTGCGTTTTGGTTGGTGCCCTTAGGCCGAACGTGGCCGGGTCAAGCTTGTCGAGCTCGGGCTTAACTCGACTGCGCGTGGTGGCCGAGCCTTTTCTTTCAAATTTTCGGACCCTCAAGCCAGCGGCGTTGCGCGCTCATACTCACTTCCCAAAGAGCAGCGGGTCCTGGCGTATGGTCGGCAGAGGCGGTTACGCCAACGACCTCCTGGTACGAGTGTTTGATCGGAAGGACCCCGGCGCTCGCCGCGCCCGCTATGCACTCGTCGATGGCAACGGCATGGCGTGCGCGCTTGACGAACGATGAAAGGGATGTGTCGTGAAACTGAAATTGCTTTTCGATCTGTTTGGAAATCGCAAAGCGGCTCGGAATGCCTAGGGCACCGACAGTATCCCACTTGATCGGACTTATGCGAGTTATACAATAAAACGTGCCCATAGAATCCATCGATCTCAACTTGCTGGCACTATTCAACGCGTTGGAGCAGGAACGCAACGTCACTCTTGCTGCAAACCGCGTCGGTCTTACTCAGCCTGCAATGAGCAACGCCCTGGCCCGGCTACGCCAGATATTCGATGATCCGCTATTTGTTCGCACCGGCCGGCTTATGCAGCCGACTCCATTTGCCGAGAGGCTCGCAGAGCCGATCCGGCAAAGCTGTGCTCTGATCGATCGTACGCTGAGTATGCGAAATACTTTTCAACCCAGTACATCGACGCGAACATTTACTTTTTACATGTCGGATATCGGCGAGGTAGTCAATTTGCCGATAATAATGAGTCGTCTGCAAAAATTGGCGCCGCACATCACGGTCAGAGTGGCCAGCATCCTGCAGCGGCATCTACAGGAGGCGATGGCTTCAGGTGAAGTCGATTTAGCTCTGGGTTTGTTCCCCTCGCTGAAAACGGGATTTTACGAGCAACGGCTATACAGCGAAAAATTCGTCTGCATTGCGCGAGCCGATCATCCTCAAATCGGAAAAATGATAACTCAAAAGCAGTTTAGCGTGATACCGCACGTCGTTGTACAATCTGCAGGTCACGAGTCGGCATTTGATCAGATCATCAAACGGCAAGGGATAAAACGTGTTATCGCGGTAACGGTTCCTCATTTTGTCGGCCTGCCGATTACAGTCGGATACAGTGATTTCATTGCGACCATTCCTTTACGCGCTGCGCGATCGTTTTCACATTTGGCAAAAATCAAGTTTCTAAAGCCACCGTTTAAAATTCCAAACTACGATATTAAGCAACATTGGCATGAACGATATCACCGCGACCCCATGAATCGGTGGATGCGCGGCGTGGTAGCTGAACTATTTCTGGGAGATCGGGGGACTTCTGGGCGCCGCTCGCGGAGACAGCTGGATTGAACCATCGTCACGTAGACTCTGCAGCCGGGTTCTCACAAGTCCAGTATGAGTTCGTCGCTTAGACTGCCGGAACAGCAGATCATCATTTTGGTATTCTCGGCTCGTTCAGCATCGGATAGCACGGAATCGCGATGGTCCGGAGTGCCGGCGAGTACGCTGGTTTCGCACGTTCCGCAAATGCCTTCCTGGCAGGAATATGCGACATTGAGCCCGGCCTCACGTATGGTCTCAAGGATCGTCTTGCCAGGAGCTACAACAATTTTTCGTCCGGAACGGGCGAGCGTGACGGTGAAGCTGCGTCCCGTGGCCTTTTCTTCAGCCGGCGTAAAGTACTCTGTGTGTAACTGGTTTGCTGGCCAAGCCTCGGCGGTAGCAACTTTAAAGGCGGCCATCATGGGCGAGGGGCCGCAACAGTAGATCTGGGATTGTTTTGGTGCGTTTTGAATGATGTTCGATAGCGCGAGAACCCGCCCATTCTCACGATCATCGAAGTGGCAATGGACTCGCTTATTGTCGGACAAGTCCTTCACGAAGAGTGCCTGGGAAAAGGCGCGGCAGGCATAGTAGAGCTGCCATGGTCGACCTAGTTCGGTGAGTCGATTAAGCATGGACCAAATCGGAGTGATGCCGATGCCGCCCGCGATGAAGATCGTATATTCAGCGTCTTCAGTCAGCGGGAAGTTGTTTCGGGGTGCACTTATCTTGAGCTGCGTGCCTCGCTGCACCTTATCGTGCAGGTATTGTGATCCACCGCGACTATTCTCGTCGCGCTTAACTCCGATCTTGTAAGTGAAGGGATTTTCTTCGGCCTTCAGCAAGGAATACTGACGGATTAGGCCGTTCGGTATAAGAACGTCGATATGAGCACCGGCAGAAATTGTCGGAAAGGGCGCTCCGCTCGGCCGCAAAAGCGTGTAGAGCTTAACGTCTTCGGTTTCGCGGCAGATGTCTTCGACCAGCACGTCGATGTATTCGTCCGCTCCGGTGCCTGCACTAGCGACGTCGGTCTTTTGATCGAAACTCAGCATAAGGAAGTCTTCCGACTACCTTGAGGGTCGTGCGGTTAGACGATGATCCGTAAGGTCTAGGAGGCGTGTTGCCAGCCATCCTGATACGAATTCACCAGCCACGCGTTGAATTGCAGAAGCGTCGTTTCGAGCTTGTTATAGAGATCTTCTTCAATGGTGGGCATGAACCGCGAGCGCTTACCAACCTGAACTCCGTTATTGACGGGAATATCTTGCAACCAGATCTTTCTCGCACCTTCTTGAACGACTTTCGTGCGATCATTGAAGTCCGGCAATTCAATCGTGCTCTTTGGCAACAGCCAACCGCCAGCCGTGACGCGATCGTTGGACGCCATCGTTGCGTCCACGGCGACAGGGCTCATGAGCTGGTAGGCGACAGCTCCAGGCGCAAAGACCAACGTCATGCTTGGCGGCAACAGCGCGAACGTCAGCCGTTTGCGCTGCTTGGGCGATAACGATTGGATTGCTGGAAACATCGCCTTTTCGCCCCAGCCATCAGCCATCATGCCTCCATCGGGACGGAGCAAAGGAACGCTTCGAACGATGGCATTATCGCCAGGCTTGAAGCTGGTAAATTCCACGCCACCGTCGGGATGCACACTCGGCGCAAAGTCGTGTGTACCAACGTGCACGAATTCTGGATGATACGCATCCGTGAAATTTTCGGCGTGCACCTTCCAGTTCCACGGTAAGGGTTTGTCGAGGGCCGCGGGAGGCACCGCCTTTAAATCGGCATCCTCATATCCCGCCCAAAACGGCTCCAGCTTTGCGAGACTAGGAGCAAGGGGCGGTGCGTTTTGATTCAAATTCACAAACAAAAATCCATGCCAGATTTCGAGGCGCACGGGTGGCAATCTTATTTTCTTGCGGAGCTTGTCGATGTCATCCATCCGCGGCGCCCCGAGTAGACGACCGTTTAGGTCGTACGTCCAGAAATGCAAGGGGCAGCGGAACGAACGTGCTGCCGACCCCGGCTCGCAGGCGACGATCTGACCGCGATGTTGGCATACGGCCGTCATCGCATGGACGCTTCCGTCGGCGGTGCGAACGACGATAAGTGGTTCGCCGGCAACATTCGGGGCGAGGTAGTCGCCCGGCTTCGGGATTTGATGTTCGTGGCCTACGCACGTCCAAGAGCGTGCGAGAACAGCTGTACGCTCAAACTGAAAAAATTCCGATGACGTATAACATTGCCGAGGCAACATCGCAGCTGTCTGCCCGTCATTGGCAATCGTGGGCAGACTCTTCAGAATGGAATCGACTTCGCGGCTGAACTTTGCAAGCTGTGACATCGTCCGAACTCCTCGGCTATCGCTTTCGTTGCGACCGAACGATGATAGCGACTAGCGTGAAGACGGCCCAGCGATGGCCGCTGATAGAGAATATTCACGTGCTGAATATGGCCAAAGTCGGAAAGGGCCACGTCTCGATTTGCAATGGGGCGTCGTACGCTATTCATGGTGTGAATGTTTTCTATCACTAGCGGCTCAATGTCCGACGGTAAAATTGCGGACTATCATTCCTAGACAACAACGGTGCATGCGAGTGGGGAAAATGGGGCGCGCGCAATCGCCCGAAGGAATTGGGCCTTTTCCAAATTCGTTGGCTTAGTGGCGCCCGTCGCGCCATCCTTTCAGACGATCAAGACCCGACGTCAGACATTCACATCTAAACGATGGGGGAAATCGATGACGACCATAACTACGGTTTCGCCGGCGGCGACTCAATCGACGGGATACCGGTGGTTTCAGCTGCTGTTGGGTACGATTGCCATGATGACGGTGTCGAGCCCGCAGTATGTCTGGACGCTGTTCGCCGGGCCGCTAAACCAAGTGATGGGTACGACCTTGGCGGAGATACAGATCACGTTCTCATTGCTCATCGTAGTGTCGACGTTCTTCTCGCCAATTCTAGCTTGGTTGGTCGATTCCTTTGGTCCACGCCGCTTGTTCTCGGTTGGCGCACTGATGTCCGGGGGCAGTTGGGTTCTCTCTGCGTATGCGACAAACGTTTGGACCCTCTATTTAGCGTACGGCATCATCGGCGGCATTGGTCTTGGCATTGTCGGCGTTGGGGTCGTGGGCCTGATGGTGCGTTGGTTTCCAGATCGCCGCGGTCTAGCTGTCGGCGTGGTCCAGGCTGGCTTCGGATTCGGGCCGGTTTTCACCAGCTTTCCGATCGATAGCATGATCAAGTCCTCGGGCTATCAGCACACCTTGATTGTTTGGGGTCTTATTCAACTCGCTATTGGTCTCGTCGTTGCGCAAGGATTGCGGCGGCCGCCAGAAAATTATCATCCAGCCGATTTTGATGAAGAGACTGTGCAGGTCGAACTGCAATCCAAACGCAGCTATTCACCCAAGGAAATGCTGCAAAATCCGATCTACTATTTGCTCTTTCTGATGATGGCGATGATGTCTACTAGTGGACTTATGGTCGTTTCGAACGTAGGCCCCATTGCCAATGATTACAAAGTCGCACAGGTGCTCATCTTCGGCATGGCGGCGCTGCCACTGTCGCTGACTATATCGCGATTCACCAATGGGCTTACTCGGCCCTTTTTTGGCTGGGTTTCGGACCGGATCGGTCGCGAGTATACGATGGCATTAGCTTTCTCACTCGAAGCCGCCGCGATTCTCGTCCTATTCTTGTTCCTCGATAATCCCGTGATGTTCGTGATACTGACGGGCCTCGTCTTCTTTGGGTGGGGCGAGATTTTTTCGCTTTTCCCGTCGACGCTCACTGACACTTTCGGACCAAAATATGCCACCACGAACTATGGCTTCCTCTACATCGCACAGGGTGTCGGTTCGATCCTGGGTGGACCGGCGGCGGCCTTTCTCAAGCAGATGACGGGGGGTTGGATGGCCGTGTTTATTGCGGTGGTCTGTCTCGACGCGCTTACAGCATTGTTGGCAATCACAGCTCTTCGCCACCTACGCCAACGTCATTTGAAATCAGGACAGCTAGTAGCGCGAGATTTTCTTAACAGCTCGCCCAGCGTCCTATGAACGCGGGCGCGTCATTGTTCGCCTTTTGCTCACTAAAGCACGCGGCGTCTAATACTTGATCCGACAAACGTCGACAAGTATCAGGCCATTCCGCGAAAAATCGAGTACAGCTTATTGTACTCGGCTCGAATTACGTCCTCGTGATCAAGAACATGCAATATGGTGTCGAGAGTGTCCTTTGCCGACCGATTTCCAGGCTCAGCATAGTGAGCGCGTGCGGCTTGAGCAGCTGTAATCGTTAGGAGCAGTATCTCGTCATCCGATAGACGCTTTTTATCCCGAGTACGCCGTAGCAATTCGACGGCTTCCGGCAAAAAATATTGATGGCCAATGGCTAACAGTTCTTCGACGCTGCGCTGTAAAGCGTCGTGCTGCAGGCGGACCTCTTGCGAGTTGTTTTGCGTCATTGGAAGGCGGTGACTCGCATGCCTGTTCATTGTGAATTCATGAGCAAACGACAGATTTCTTATATCGATTCAGAAAAATTGTGTCTAGAAAATTAGATGTTTCGGCGCAGCTACGCGGCTGTATGGCGTCGACCCCGAAAAGCCGGGTTCTGAGGTTCTCTTTGTATGTACCGAGCGCGAGCACCTGGAAACCAAGGTCGTCAAGATTCAATAGGCGTTGTCATCCTCTTTATTGACAGGGTAACAAACCAAGGTCAGCTGAGCGATCCCGCTACAGACGCGCGATCCTTATCTGCGGCGGCGTCCGCATACGTGCGCGCCCTTACGCCCTGCGAACGCCGAAGAAAGCTCATCATTGCCGGTTTCGGCGTCTGCGAGTTCAAGTGGCATCCAAGTAGCTATTCGCCAGAAAAAGATTTTTGCATTTCCTCAAGACAACGTCGTGCGAGCCGCGAAAGCGGACGGTGGTCCAAATGCAGTACATAGCCGGTGATCGGAATTAAAGGCGAAAATGGCCGCACGGCCAGCTGACTCGCATCAGCGCCGCTGGCTGAAAATTCATCGACGATCGCGATACCGATCCCTTCCTGCACAAGGGCGCAGGCTGCGCTGCAGTGCCTGACTTCGACTCCTGGATTGTATGGTACGTGCGCTGCATCAAACGCCTGTCGAACCAGTGGTCCTAGGCGACTCACCGGCTCAAGCCCAATCAACTGTTCTCTTTTCAACTCGCGTGGAGTTAGAGGACCGTTCCGCGCCGCGAGGGGATGTTTGGGATGAATCGCGACAACCATCCGTCCTTCGAGGATCGGAATACGTGCCATACCAGGCCGGTGGGCCGGGAGAAGCGCAACACCCAGATCCGCGAATCCGCTTTCTACAACCTCGACGACTCTTTCCATGGGCAAGGTATCGAAAAAAAGCAGAACTTCCGGACGGGTTTTCAAAAATTTGCGTATTGCCTTTGGAATCACGTTCCGCAAAGCGTGCGTGGCGTAGATGCGCAGGTGTCCAACTTTGGTATCCTTCAGGTCGCGGGCCTTAGTGCTAATCGCGCGCGCCATTGTTTGCAGCGGCTCGGCATCTGCGAAAAGAGAATCCGCCTCGGTGGTAGGCAATAGGCGATTGCCAATCCGGTTAAAGAGGGCAAAGCCCAGCTGCGACTCGAGATGTTTGATTGCGTTGCTGACCGCCGGCTGAGAGACGCCGAGCTCATAGGCCGCAGCGATGGTTGTGCGGCACCGCATAACCGCGCAAAAAATCTCGACTTGGCGCAGGTTCATCTATAAGCGCCCTTTGTTGATGCCCCCACTAATTTCATAAGAAGCTATATTGGCCATCCTGCTGGCCTGGGGCAAGTTACCGAGGCACAGCTACGTAAACCCGTGGCGGTATCAGGATTTCCATGGCGCCCGACTTTGATCTTGTGATCCGAAATGGGACGATCGTCACGGAATCTGGTCAGGTTCAGGGTGACATTGGAGTTCGCGACGGCATTATTGCGGGCCTTGGAGCCGGCCTAGCCAAAGGTAGGTCTGAAATCGACGCTACCGGTTGGCTTGCCTTGCCAGGTGGCATCGAAGCGCATTGCCATATTGAGCAGGTGTCGTCTTACGGACTAATGGGTGCTGACGATTTTTATAGCGGGTCAGTTTCAGCGGCTTTCGGTGGCACCACAACCATTGTGCCGTTCGCGTGCCAACACCGTGGCCAAAGACTGCCCGATGTGATCGCCGACTATCACCGGCGGGCGAGCGAGAAATCGATTCTCGACTACTCGTACCACGCGATGATTACGGACCCGACCGAGGAACTTATTACTGAACATCTCCCAGCGTTAATCAAAAGTGGAATAACGTCGATCAAGCTTTTTACTGCCTATGACCTCATGGCAGTGAGTGACGAGCAATTCCTCGATTTGCTTGCGGTCTGTCGAGAACATGGCGCCATCACCATGGTCCATGCCGAAAACAACGGCATGATCAAGTGGATGGCAAAAAATTTGCTTCGTCGCGGGTATAACGCGCCGCGCTACCATTCTGTCAGTCATCCACGCCTCGCCGAGATCGAGGCGGTGAATCGCTCGATTGCATTGGCGACATTGATCGGTGCGCCGCTCGTGATTGTGCACGTATCGACTATCGATGCACTTGAAGCTACTCGCGCCGCGCGGGCGCGGGGCGTTCCTGTATTCGGCGAAACTTGTCCGCAATACGTTCTATTGACCGCTAAAGATATGGATTTGCCGGGATACGAAGGAGCAAAATTCTGCTTCAGCCCGCCACCGCGGGCGGAGGCAGAGCAGGAAGCGTTGTGGAAAGCGCTCGCCGACGACGCACTGCAGTTATTTTCGTCCGATCATGCGCCTTATCGCTTCGACGAAACCGGAAAATTCGCGCGCAGCACTACGCCCAATTTCAAAGATATCGCCAACGGTATACCGGGCATTGAACTGCGCTTGCCACTGCTATTCTCCGAGGGTGTAGTGGCTGGACGCATCAGTTTGCAACAATTCGCAGCACTTAGCGCGGCTAATGCCGCAAAATTGTACGGCCTCTATCCGCGTAAGGGCGTTATCGCCGTCGGATCCGATGCCGACTTGACCTTGTGGGATCCGCAGCGGCGAGTGCAGGTGTGCGGTGCCGACCTTCACGACAATGTGGACTATTCGCCTTATGAGGGCCGTGAGATCACGGGTTGGCCGATTATTGTAATCCAGCGTGGCAACATTCTCGTTCGCGAGGGCAAGCTTTCGGCTAAGCCCGGCTCAGGTCTTTTTATTGCACGCGGGAGACCAATGTTGGCTAAGTTGAATGCCCAACACCAGCTAGAACCGGAGCTTGATCCGCATACAAATTTTGGGGCGGATATTCTTCCAGATAATCATGTGTGGAATCGTCATTAACGTAAGATTATGAAAAAAATTCTGGTCATCAATCCGAACCGTAATGTCGCAGTGACAGAGGAAATTAAGCTTGCCCTCTCGGATCTGGGACAAGACGCCGTCAATATCGATTGCATCACGCTGCATGACGGGCCGCCGGGCGTCGAAACGCAAAAGGATGTCGAATGCGCTGCAGCACTCGTTATTGAACGCGTGGCTGCCGATTCGGCGGATGCCTACGTTGTTGCCTGCTTCAGCGACCCAGGAGTTCTTGCGTCGCGATCGCAAGTCGAAGGTCCGGTCCTTGGGATCGGTGAGGCGGGAGCACTGACTGCCATGACACTCGGCGAAAAATTCGGTGTCATAGCAATCCTTGATGCGTCAGTGCAGCGGCAGCAGCGCCAGATGCGCACACTTGGAATCGACTCCCGATACGCCGGCAGTAAAGCCGTCGGCTTGACGGTCAAAGAGTTATCGGACGAGCGGCGTACGCTCGAGCGAATGCTGGTTGCTGGGGCTTGGTTGCGGGATGAACGACAGGCGGACGTGCTTGTCCTCGGCTGCGCGGGCATGGCGCGCCACCAGGCGACGCTTGAGAGAGAGCTTAAATTACCCGTCGTCGAGCCGAGCCGGGCTGCCACCGCCATGGCAATTGGGCTTGTCGACCGCCGCTCCAATATACGTTCATCGAAGTGACGGCGTTTCTATAAGGCCGCATTATTCTGCTCTACAGAATTTAGATTGGAACGATTTGGCGGGCCCGTATATCTCAAGCTGTGAAGCCAGGGTCCAACAGTTATGTTTCAACCTGACCAGATTTCCCGAGTCGTACATGCGAACGCAAGATTAGCGGAAGAAATCTTCAGCACACTTGAGGCCGGCAGTCGCGACGAGCCGGGACTTACGCGCGATACTTACGGTGCTGGTGAAAATTTTGCCCACGGCGTGCTCGCCGACTATGGCAAGAAGCTCAATCTCGAATTAAAACGCGACGCGGCCGCAAATACGTATTTGACGTTGCGCGGAAAGAATCCGCACGCGAAGAAGATCATCATCGGGTCGCATCTAGACTCCGTTCCGCATGGCGGAAACTATGATGGCGCCGCAGGTGTTGTCGCCGGATTGGTGTCGGTCGCGGCACTAAAGCAGCTCGGGCTTGAGCCGGAATGCGACGTGACCGTGATGGCCGTCCGCGCCGAGGAAAGTGTTTGGTTCGAGGTGTCTTACATCGGGAGCCGATCCGCACTCGCGACCTTGCCTCCGGATGCGCTTGAAGCGAAACGAATTGATACAGGTCGCACACTTGCGCAGCACCTTGTCGAGTGTGGCGGCGATCCGGAGGCGGTAAGAAGGGGTGAAAGCGCCATTCAACCGGACAAGGTCCGAGCCTTTATCGAGGTCCACATCGAACAGGCGCCCAGTCTGGTGAATGCCGGAGTACCGGTCGCGATCTGCAGCGGAATCCCGGGCAATTTTCGCTACCCGAACGTACGAGTCGAAGGGGAATATGCGCATGTCGGGCAGCCGCGCCGCTTTCGCCACGATGCAGTCATCGCGGCAAGTGAATTCGCCGTCGCGCTAGATCGTCTTTGGCAAGAGTACGAAGATGCCGGGCAGCCCATGGCGTGCACGCTCGGTCGCTTTCACACAAACGCCGCTGCGCATCATCTTACCAAGGTCGCGGGCGAACTCGACTTCAGCCTTGACGTCCGCGGTTATGACGAGAAACAGCTGGCCGATGTCGAGCGTCGTGTGCTCGCGATTATCGCGGATATCGAGCGCGCGCGAGGGGTGAAATTTCACATGGGCCGCCGCGCCAGCGCTCCGGTCGGCCAGATCGATCCTGGAATCCGAAAGACGTTCGAACGAGGCGCAGGCGTACTTCGTATCGCAACGATGCCACTAGGCAGCCCAGCATCTCATGATGCCGCGGCATTTGCGGACGCGAAAGTACCGACCGGAATGCTGTTCGTAAGGAATGAGAATGGCAGCCACAATCCCAATGAGGCGATGGCAATAGATGACTTCATGCAGGCGGCCACTTTATTGACTTGGTGGGTCACCGACACCTGCTGCAGTTCGCGATGATCGATCTGTAAGGAACGAGATCGTGCTTGGCATCCTCGGAGGCATGGGGCCGCTAGCAACCGCCGACTTCATGCAAAAAATTATTGCGAGGACGCCGGCGGAAAACGACCAGCAGCATCTACCCATGCTCGTTTACAACGTTCCGCAGGTACCTGACCGCACCGAAGCGATCTTGTATGGCGGAGCCGATCCTTTGCCAGCGATGCTAACTGGCATCGCATTTCTGAACCGAAACGGCGCATCGCTAATCGCGATACCATGCAATACCGCGCATCATTGGTATGGTGAGCTTTCACGTGCTTCGCGTTCACCGATCCTGCACTTGGCAGACGCGGCAGTTGCGTGGATGGCACACGACAAGATTGATAGCGGTCGAGTCGGTTTGCTCGCTACATCAGGAACCGTCGCAAGCGGCTTTTATCAACGGCGCCTTGCCGACAACGGCTTCACGTGCAGCGTTCCGGCCGATCAGAGTGCGGTCATGGATGGCATACGACTGGTCAAGAAGAATCGCATCGAGCAAGCGTCAACGTTGATAGCCTCAGTTGCCGACGCGCTTCTCGAGGATGGCTGCCGATGTATCGTTCTTGGTTGCACGGAAGTTCCGATCGCCTTGCGCGGCTATCAAAATAGTTCCCGGCTGATCGATGCCACCGATGCCTTGGCGCAAGGCTGCGTCGACGCATTCAGGAATTCGGATAAAGCAGAATCGATTCGGCCGGCCAATGCACGAGTACTTTCTGACCACGCGCCAGCCGGCCCAACGACTGTGGCCGGTTCGCCGTAGGCACTTTTGCGCGCAGACATAAATCAGGCGTGTTAACAGGCACCAAGTCCAATGAAAGCTGCGCGCCTTGATATACCGCGTCGGTAACGCCGCATAAGATCGCATCGCCGGGCGCGCCGTCTCCCTCCGAATAAACGATGGCAGTCTCAGGACGCAGGCCGACGCGCACGTTGGTGCCGCAAAGGTTGTCGCCATGGGCCTTCAACTTAATTGAGCCGCTGCCACCCTTGATTTCGACGAATCCACTTTCGGTTACATAACCCTCAAAGAAATTTGAAACTCCGACAAAGTGCGCGACAAATGGCGTGCGCGGCCTCTCGAAAATAGCTTCCGGCCGGTCGATCTGCTCGATCCGCCCCAAATTCATCACGGCGATGCGGTCGCTCATGACGATCGCTTCATGTTGGTCGTGGGTGACAAAGATTGCAGTTACGCCAAGTTGGCGGGTGAGTTGACGGATTTCGATCTGCATGTCTTCGCGCAGCTTGCGGTCGAGGGCGCTCAGCGGTTCGTCGAGCAACATCATCGCCGGCTTGGAAACGAAGGCGCGTGCCAGAGCAACGCGTTGCTGTTGCCCACCAGAAAGCTGCGATGGATTGCGGTGGAAGAAGTCGCTGAGCCGCACCAAATCGAGGGCACTCGCAGCTCGACGTTTCGCTTCAGCCTTCGAGGCGCCCCGCCGCAACAACCCGAACATGATATTTTCACCTACGGTCAGGTGTGGAAAGAGCGCAAGACTTTGGAACACCATACCGATGTTGCGCTGATTCACAGGGAGGGAAGTGACGTCTTTGCCGTCAACCAGCACGGTTCCAATATCCGGCTGCACGAGCCCCGCAATCGCCTTTAATGTCGTTGATTTCCCGCAGCCGCTTGGGCCGAGCAGCGTGACAAACTCGCCGGAGCGAATCGATAAATTGAGACAGTCGATGACCCTGGTGCTGCCATAGGACTTCGAAATGTTTCGCAGTTCGATATCGGCCATCTATGTTCCCAACGTCTTGCGCAAGCCTACGATTCTTTCAAGCGCGAGCGCGATGCCAAGCATGGACACGATCAATACGGACGAGATCGCCGCAACAGACGGGTCGAAGTTGTATTCGAGATAAGACATGATGGCGATCGGGATTGTCGTCGTATCGGCATCGACCAGGAAAATCGATACCGGGACGTTGTCAAAGGATATGACAAAGCCAAATAACGCGCCGGCTATCAGGCCTGGACGGATCATCGGCAATGTGACGTAGCAAAACGTTTGGAAAGCAGACGCTCCGAGCGTGGCGGCAGCCTCCTCATAGGTCGTGTCGAAGCGCGCGTAGCTCGTCAGGATCATTCGAACCGCATAGGGCAGCGTGATGACTATATGTGCCAGCACAAGCTTTACCCACGACGCGTGCAAGCCGATCTGCGCGGAGGCCGCGAGGAGCGCTATGCCGAATAGAACTCCCGGCACGATTAGGGGTGACAGAAACACCGCTTCCAGCGCGGCGCGGCCGCGAAACTTTAGCCGTGCGATCGCGGTTGCGGCACCGAGACCCAATAGTGCGCTGGCAGACGCGGCCAAGCCGCCGATCACAACAGAATTCAAAAGGCCTTGACGAAATAATTTCAACTCGAAGGCCTGCGCGTACCAGTGCAATGACAGTGCTTTTGGCGGGAATGACACGGACGGCTCCGCTCCAAACGAAACGGCTACGACGATAACGAGGGGCGCGAGCAGAAACGTGAAGATCAGAGCGATGAGGATCAAAAACAGCGTTTTCATGTCACACGGCCGCTGTCTTCGAGCCTCCGCATCGACGCCATAGCCTGAAGTCCGGTACGGAGCAGAACGGCGACACCAAGCGACACTACCGCCAGGATCACGGCGAGGGCGGAGCCTACCGGCCAATTGAACGCCGTTGTGAATTGCCCGTAGATTAGCGTCGTCATGACTTGCGCTCCGCTGCCGCCAAGGAAGATCGGAGTCACAAACGCTGTCATACAGAGCGTGAAAACTAAAATTGAGCCAGTGATCAGACCCGGCAGCGATAGGGGCAATATTATTAGCGTCACAGCCTTAAAGCGCGAGGCGCCGAGTGTCTCGGCGGCATCGATCAGGAACGGGTCGATGCGTTCGAGCGCGGTGAGAATCGCGAGGACCATGAACGGAAACTGGACGTGCAGAAGCCCGATGAAAACGGCCGCCATCGTGTACATGATCTGGAGTGGCGCACCGATGATGCCGAGATTGACCAATGCTTGGTTGAGCAGACCATTGTCGCCGAGCAAAACAACCCAGCCATAGGCGCGCACTACGATGCTTATAAGGACGGGCGCGACGACCAGAAGGGTCAACGTTCCTTTCCATCGCGGATCCGCGCGCCAAAGGAAATAAGAGAGCGGAAAGCCCAGCGCCGCGCAGAGTACCGTGACGGTGAAGGAAAGAAGCAGGGTGCGCAGCAGCGCA
>DASZZA010000875.1:0-3574 GCA_035545135.1 Lacipirellulaceae bacterium
TTGATTCTGCTAACGTAGTCCACATCGCTGGCTCCTCCGGAGCTTTTCTGGTGTTCGAAATCAACGAGTTCGATGGAGAAGCCAAGTGGAACGTGCGCTGTGGTAAACCGGGCGCAGAGCGGGCCCCCCGGCGTATCGATCGTGTCTGCCTGAAATTCGGGACTATTTCGTTGAAGCCAAAGTGACTTCTTCGTGCCGGCGACGCTAATCTCAACCTCGGCCGCGGCTGATTCGCGCGCTACATTGTCGTCGGCGCTACGTTCGGCCGGTTTGAAGGTGACCTTGCGCCGGGCATGAGGCATGTAATCGGTGAGGGTAAGTATTGGTCCCCCAGGGATCTCGAGCTGACTCCCGGTTGTCACCTCGCCGTGCGACTCGCATTTTCCATCGACGATCGTTCGGCCGTAGAGCTTCCCGTCGCGGCTCTGCAGGAACTCGATTGCCGCTTTCGGTTTGATTTTCGGATGTTGGTAAACAAATTTGACCGGACAGTCGCGCTTATAGACACCGTCGAAATTCAACAGCGGACTTTTCGCAAATGCGACCTGGCGGTACGGCTTTTCTTCGCCTGGGATATTGATCTTTAGTTCCACGAGGGGGTTCCGCGCGACGGCGCCGATTGGTTGGAACTTCCCGGCGGCATCGAGCTTAGCGTCGTCCAGATACTGCACAAGCTCGACCTTCGCGCCGGTATTGCCGATCTCGATCGCTTTGCCGACGTGATGAGCGACGGTCACGCGTTGCACTTCGTCCTGGTAGTAAACGGTGAGAACGCCTTTACCGCCGAGTTGCTCGTGCGGTGGACACAAAAAGTCGTTCAGCATCGCCTTGCTTGTCGCCCTTTGCAGACGGATCGCAATCGGCCCGTCGAGAACCTCGTCGCCGTAGTCCTGATCGACTAACAGACCCGTGACCGACTGTTCCGGGTGAAGTACCGATGCTTCGATGACACTAGTGCTCTGCGGCTGTTTGAGTCGAAAACGAACGAGGGGCCCATTGCGCTCGCTGCCGCTGGCGACCCAATTTTCGATCGGCCGACTGCGTTGGTAATAATGCAGAATGCGCGCGCTCATGCCGTCGACGCTGCCGATGGACAGAACGGTGCCCGGTTTCCAGTCGACAGGACCGGTATCGAAGGTATAGACATATGGCCGATCGTTCGGGTGCTTGGTCCAATACGCCGTGACCTGGCTGCGGTTGTTCAAAGTCAGTTGGTCGGTCGACTTACCGTCGAGGAGTACGATTTGACCTTCGATGCCGCGCCAGTACGACAGCAATGATCCGGCCAACAACACAAGCAATCCAGTGTGGGTGATGACGAAGCCGGTTTGATGTCGCTTCCACGGAAAGCGAACATACGCCGCACTGAACACGCTGGCGGCCAGAAGGCTCAGCAAGCAGAGAAACCATGAACTGTGATAAACGTACCACTGGCTGTAGGCGTGCCCGTATTTGGCGTCGAGTATGCTTCCTGCGGCGATTGCGACAGCCAGTAATACGATCAAAACCACAGCGACTTTTATCGACGCAAGCGAGTCAATCGTCACTTTCGCATATGACTTCGCTTTTTGGAAAACGACCGACGCACAGATGACATGGGGAAATACCATACAACGGAGCCGGTGGTGGTCGAGAAGGGAAAGCGGGCGGGTGGAAGATACAAATACAGCCCGCAGACGGCAACGCCTATCAGTGTTCGATTAACGGCGGCGCGACGCCTCGACACGATGGTTTCGTCGCTGCTATCATTGCCCACTCGGTGAAAATTGGACTGGGGCCAACCGCTTCGATCATGCAATGGGAGATTGACCATGCGATTCGCAATCTGGTGCAGCGTCGTGCTTGTCGGGTGTGTGATAGGGTGCCGTCAACATCCGGCAAAGAGTGCGGCAAAGGAACACCCACAAGCAACCGGGACGATTTCTAATGAACCGGCGCCCCCAGTGCCGGCAGAAGCTGCCCATGGCGGCGCACTGCCAGAACAGCCTTCCGGAAACCCAGAAGGCGTCGTGGACTTGAATAGGGTCAGCTTAACTGCACCCGCGGTCTGGACACAGAAGCCTACCAGCTCATCGTTTATTGCTGCGGAATTTACATTGCCACGCGCCAAAGGCGATGATGCGGACGGTCGCCTCACCGTCAGCACTGCGGGTGGTAGTGTCGACGCCAACATTGATCGCTGGAAAGGACAATTCCAACCAAAGCCGACGGCTGCGAAACAGGACGTTGTCGACGTAGCGGGCCTACAGGTGACGATCGTTGATCTTTCGGGCGAATACGACGATCAACGCGGACCATTCGCGCCGGCCGTAAAGCGTCCAGGTTACCGCATGATTGGTGCCGTCATTCCGGTCAACGGTCAGCTCTATTTCGTCAAAGCGACGGGACCGGAGAAAACGATTGCGGCGAACGAGGACGCAATTCAGCAATTCATCCGCAGTGTACGACCGAAAAAATAGCAGCCATGATTCTCATGCCGCACGGCGTGAAGTCGGATTACGGCTGATGTTGGAATCTGACAGCTTGTGTTTCGCTGTCGATTGCCAGTCTCTATATCGCACAACGGCAATGCTGCTGATAGCGAGCGCTCCAACTGCCGCGAGCGATGCCCACCGCGCAAATTGAATCCAGGGAAATGGCGACCTGCCGACTCGCAGTTCGATTGTGTGGCCAACTGGCAACGGTTTGCCGCGCCAGGTGAAGAGCGCTTCATCCGAATGAGTGTCTCTTTCAGACGGCATGTTGCACGCCAATTGTTCGGGGTTTTCACCGTGCACTCGAACGTGAATATCGCCGCAGGGCAATTCCAGCGTCCGTCGAAATACTCCGGCGCCGTTTCGCAGCGCGACACGATAGGCGAATCTCAGTTCGCGGCGTCCGGGCGGCCAGGGAATGTCTGTTACCGGATGGTGATCGTCGATCCCAAATCGCCGACCATAGAATTCGCGGTCGAAAGTTACGCGGTCAAAATCTGGCGGAATGGATAGCCGCAGCGTTACTTGCATTTTGTCGTCACCGCGTTCGCCCACGTACGTCCTGCGCGACGGATTCTTGACCAACAGCGTTTCCGTGACCTCCATCAAATCCTGTTGCACGCTGATGTCAATATCGTGCCTCTCTGCGACTAGCGGGGAAGGAGTTTTGACCGCAGCGAACGCTACAATTGTCACGTAGGCGAATCTGTTCTTGAGATCCAGCCGGGTGCGGTCGCCCGGATAATGCACGCCATCTCGGTCCGCGCCGGGCAAATAAGTAATCGTCGGGTCCAACGAGAGGCCTTCAAAGGCAAACTTGCCGTAGACGTCGGTCTTTGTCGTTGCAATGGGTACTAAGGCGTTGCCCGGTCCGGCGCGCAATACGACTTCGGCATTGACCAACATTTCGTTGCCGCGCGTGCCGTCAACGACGACGCCTTCAATCCGTCCCCGCGGTGCCGGTAGGCCGTCGGCAGTGAGTGACAACAGCAGCAACACTAAAAGCGGTGTAATCATTACGAATCCCCAAGCCTGACGAGGCACAAATTCGTACGCCACGCCATCCAGCGATTCTGTCCAATCCTAGTTGGGCCGCACCT
>DASZZA010000876.1:0-1886 GCA_035545135.1 Lacipirellulaceae bacterium
TACAATTTGGTTATGGAAATTATCGAACGTATCTGGGAATTCCTGTCGGTTATCGGCAACGCTGTGCTGGGCCGATTCGAGCGCACCATTACCGGTATGTTCGGCTCCGCCAACGCCCGATTCATCAAACGCTTGCAGCCCAAGGTCGAAGCGATCAATGCGCTAGAGCTGAAATATCAGGCAATGACCGACGAGGAGCTGCGCAACCAGACCGCCGAGTTTCGCCGTCGGCTGGAAGCCGGCGAAATGCTCGACGATATCCTGATCGAAGCGTTCGCCGTTTGCCGCGAGGGCGGCCGACGCTTTCTCGGCATGCGACACTACGACGTCCAGCTAATGGGCGGCATGATCCTGCATGAAGGCAATATCGCCGAAATGGTCACCGGCGAAGGCAAAACGCTTGTCGCCACGCTCCCGGCATACCTCAACGCGCTTCAGCCCGTCAGCATCGACGACGAAGGCAACCCGCACGGCTCGGTCCATGTCGTCACAGTGAACGACTACCTGGCCCGCCGCGACATGGAATGGATGGGCCCGCTCTACACCGGCCTCGGACTCACCGTCGGCGCCATCCAAGCCGGAATGGAGTCCGACGAACGCCAGGTGGCTTACGCCTGCGACATCACGTACGGCACCAACAACGAGTTCGGCTTCGATTACCTGCGCGACAACATGCGCATCGCCGCCCGCGGCGACGACCGCTACCCCAAGTTCCAGCAGCAATCGCAAGGTCCACTCCATTTCGCCATCATCGACGAAGTCGATAACATCCTCATCGACGAGGCCCGCACGCCGCTCATTATCTCCGGCCCCGCGGAGGATGATGTCACGAAATACAAGCGCGCCGACGATGTGGCGCGCAAACTCAAGAAAGAGGTCCATTTCGAAGTCAAAGAGAAAGAGCACACCGCCAATCTCACCGACGATGGCGTTCGCGAGGCCGAGCGGATCGCCGGCGTCGAAAGTTTCTACACGGCCGGCAATATGCAATGGCCGCACCTGATCGACAACGCCCTCAAAGCCCACCACCTCTACAAGCGCGACGTAAACTACGTCGTCCAGGATGGCGAAGTCATCATCGTCGATGAGTTCACTGGCCGCCTCATGCCGGGCCGCCATTGGAGCGACGGCTTGCACCAGGCTGTCGAGGCCAAAGAAGGCGTGACAGTCAAACAGGAATCGCAAACACTCGCCACGATCACGCTGCAAAACTTTTTCAAGCTCTACGACAAAATCTGCGGCATGACCGGCACCGCTCTCACTGAAGCGAGCGAGTTCTGGAAAATCTACGAGCTCGATGTCATCGGCGTGCCCACCAACAGGCCCTTGCGGCGGACCGAATACCCCGACGTCATCTATCGCAGCGAGAAGGAAAAATACATCGCCATTGCCGACGAAATCGAGCGACTCAACCGCTGGGACCAGGTTCTGCTCGACGACGGCGAACTCGTGACCGGAACCTTCCAACAAGAAAACGACGACGAGATCAAGATCCTGCCGCAAAACTCCAAGGCGCCGCAAACCATTCCGGCCAGCAAAATCAAGGACAAGCAGCGCCGCGGTCGCCCGGTACTCGTCGGCACCGTCTCGATCGAAAAAAGCGAGCGGCTTTCCGGCCTGTTGGATAGGCGCGGCATCAAGCACCAGGTACTCAACGCCAAGCATCACAAGCGCGAGGCCGAGATCGTCGCCCAAGCTGGCCGCAAAGCCGCCGTCACCATTGCCACCAACATGGCCGGTCGTGGCACCGATATCATCCTCGGCGGCAACCCAGAAACGATGGCCTGGGCCCAACTGCAGACCAAGTATCCGACGCGTCTCGATGTGCCCCAAGATGAGTGGAACAAGCTCGTCGGCGAAATCGAACAGCGCGAGAAGATGAAGGT
>DASZZA010000877.1:0-8955 GCA_035545135.1 Lacipirellulaceae bacterium
AACAGCTCACCTGCTATGCCGTCGGGCTCCGGTTCGACGAGTATCTGGCTGTCGGCCGACGGTTCTTCGTCAAGCACCTGTTGCCCGCTATTGATACAAAACCTGATTGCTTCATCCTCTCAATCAGTCGTAATGACGTGCGTTTGCTGAAGGCGACGCCCAAAGGGTGCGAAAGGATCCATCCGGCCGGTCTACCAACCAGTATGCAACGCGAACTGAACTTGCAAGGTGCCGATCGTGGTGAACAAGTGCACTCCGCCATGCGCGGAGACTTGACATTGGGAAAAGAAGCCGGGGTCTTTCACGGCCAAGGTGGGCATCGCGATACGGTAAAAGAGGAAGCAGTCGAGTACTTTCAAGCGATCGATCAGTCAATTCGGCCTGTGCTGCAACAAATGCCTTGGCCGCTGGTTTTGGCCGGTGTCGAATACGAAGTCGCGATGTTCCGCCAGGCGTCCGACTACGCGCATCTTGCCGAGGAAGCCCTTTACGGCAACTTCGACTATACTTCCGACCAACAACTCCACGAACAAGCCATGCCTATCGTCCAGCGCTTGTACGAAGCTGATCGACAGACGGCGTTCAAAACGTACCACGCGCGATTACACAATCAATTGGCTTCGGACCGCATCGAAGAAATCGTTCCGGCGGCTCACGAAGGCAAAGTCGACACGCTCTTCGTCGATTGTAAGGCCGAGATCTTCGGTCGTTTCGACCCCCAGAGTAAAAGAGTCGATATTAGCAGCAATCGAGACCCAGCGCTCGACATCGTGGATTCGACCATTACGCAGATCATAAGGCATTCGGGAATCTTGTATGCAGTCCAGCGGGGCGAACTTCCTTCCGCTGCCCCCATGTGCGCTATCTTTCGTTACTGAACCGCACGCAGTCGGCCGTATCCGAATGGCACATTGGGTCATGCCACTTGAACGCACCAACGGTCCGATTGCCACTACTTACCTCGATTTTCCAGGCATTTCGGCGAATTATCGCGGTACATGCTTTGCATGTCGTTTGTACGTGGCGTCATTTCAGCTTTTCGATGTAGTCGGGTTACCAATGTCGGGCGGAGATTCATTCATGAACGTCACCAAATATCTCGAACAAGCGCAGTATGAATTCGTACGCGTACCACACCGGCCTACGTACGGCGCGCAGCATTTAGCTCATGAGCTGCATGTGTCGGGCGCGGAAGTGGCCAAGACCGTGTTGCTGCGAGCCAATGGCGATTACACCTTCATCGTTGCAGTGCTGCCGGCAAACAGGCAAATCGACCTTCAAGCAGCATCCAAGCTCTTTGGCGGAGCGAAGATGCAACTCGCCACCGAAGTCGACATCGCGCAACATTGCCCGGATTGCGACTTCGGCGTGCTTCCACCCTTCGGTTCAAAGTACGGTATGAAAACGATCGTGGATTCCAGCCTCGCCAAGGATGAGGACATCTGGTTCGAGGGCAACACTCACGACGAAGCCATTCGGATGAAGTTCGTCGAGTATTGTAAGCTGGAACAGCCATTAATCGCACCGTTCACAAAGGAATGAATGCAGCGAAAAGAGGAAATCGGCATGCACACGCTCAGGATGATCGTATATCCGTTCGGCTTGGCCGTGGCGGCTTGTTCGATCGCGCAGCTCGTCGGAATGGCCCTCTTCGGTCCCCAAGTTGAGCAATGGACCGAATGGCAGAGCAGGGCGACAAGTTTCGCCGGTGTATTGGCCGGCTTTGTCGGCGCAGTTGTCGGCTTGTACATTGCCGTGCGTGCCGAGCGGCGAACTGCAAAGCAATGACCGAGGGTCAATGCAACCAGAAAATCAAAAAAGGACCTGATGCATTCGCTAATGTACGTAGTCTATTAGCAAAGCGAGAACGCCAGGAGGGCGGGCCGGGGCGCTTCGCCCGGCTGATACAATATCCGGCAACCATGTGAAAGGAGGCGAGAGGAAGAGGCGCCAGCAAGGTCGGAAGGGAGCCTCGTGACCGAGGACGGGGTTCGCCAATGCGTGCGGTATCGGAGCGAATGTTTATTCGGTCCGTCCCGATCCTGCAAACGGGGAACCTGCGACCCGTACCCTCACGGGGCTCACGCACAGTTGCCCGCGAATGTCGCGGTTTTATTATGCGCGGGCCCGTTGCCCCAGGTGAGCGCGTAGCTCTGCGAAAACCGCTTTTGCTTGCCTCGCGACAGGCTGGGTAGAATCCACGGAAATCGCCGGCTCATCGGCCCAAGGCGGTTCGAGCTCCTTCGCCTGTAAATCGTACAACTCGGTCCGCGCTTCTGATTCACTTAAGCCACTTTCAGCGCGCTTCTGAATACGCGCGTACGCGATGTGTCGCTGGCAAGTGCATTGCACGTGCAAAGCAATTGCCCCATGCCGGTTCGCTACATCGTTGGCTCGATCGCGAAGGCCGCACGTCAGAAACGTACCATCGAGAATGACCGACTGCCCCTCGTGAAGCAGTTCGCCTGCTTCGTGCAAGAGTTGGTCATAAACCCGACTTCGCATGTCCGGCTGATAATTTCCCTCGCCGTAGCCCGCCGGTGACGCACTCGCGCCAATAATGCGACGGCGGATGTGATCCGTCGAGAGAATCTCGACGTCGAGGGCGCGCCCTAGTTCAGCTGCCAGCGTCGACTTGCCCGAACCCATGAGCCCGCCGACCGTCACAAGCATGGGTGGTCCCAGCCGTTTAGCATAATCGTCCGCCAGATCGAGATATTGACGAATGAGCTCGGCAGACATTTCATCCGGATGCTGCTGATGACGGATCAGCGCAACCTTCGCGCGCACGGTCGCGCGGTAGCACCGGTAGAAATCCAGCAGCGATTGGTGCACGTCGTCCCGGCAAATTCGTTCGTACTCCGCAAGTACCAACTCGCCCAGTCCGCCGTCGCCCAAGCGCTGGCACTCCATACCCAGAAAACTGAGCTCGTCCGCAATATCGAGTGTGCGAAGGTCATCCGAAAACTCGATACAATCGATCACGATCGGGTGGTCGTCCACAATATATATATGTTCGGGCCGCAGATCGCCGTGCCCTTCGACAATGCGGCCGCACGTTGCACGCCCCTCAATCACATCGGCTTCGACATTCAAGTATCGAAGTTGCGCGGTCTGAACGCGTCGCAACTTCGGCGTATCGCCTGCTAATGCGCCCAACAACGCAACACCGTTCGCTCGAATATGGTGTTCAAGCGCAGCCCAGTAATCATTCGGGCTGACCGGTTTAGGCAACAACTGCGAATAGAAGCTGGCGAAACGCGTCGCAATGGATTGAGCCTGTTCGGACGCCAGGCGACCGTGGTGCAACAAGATGTCAAGCGAGTTCTCTTTCGGTAGACGCCGCATTTGTACGACCCAGTCGATTTCCTGTCCGTCGCCACCGAGCGCCACATTTCCATGCGAATCCCGAGTGATCGGCAGCACTCCAATGTAGACATCCGGCGCCAAGCGTTGGTTCAGCCGCACCTCATCAAGGCAAGCACGGCGACGTAACGCCGGCGTCGAGAAGTCCAGAAACTCGAGTCGAACGGGCTTCTTGAGCTTGTACGCGTGACGGTCGGTGAGAAATACCCATGAGATGTGCGTCTCTACAACTTCAACACGACTTGGATGGTCGGAATATGCGGAAGGGTCGCTCAGCAACGCGACGATCTCTCGTGAACCAGAGGTAGCCTTTGTCGTGGTCATGTCGTTTAAAACATGTCCCGGGTAATGTTTTCAGACAAGTTCCGAAACTGCGCCACAATCAGAACAATAAAAGTCAGAACCATTCGCACTGCCCGCTTCTGCATTCAGCCTCGTCGATATTGACGCCCCTGGAAGAAATTTCCAACAAACGTCGTGCCAATCCGAGATTATTCGGCAGACCCGAATTTGTCCCGATTTCGCGAATCCGCAATACTCCATAGGGGAACAAAGTGGTCACAAATCCAGCCGACGTACGGCAACAGCTCTTGATTCATGTGCCGATTCGCACACGTAAGTCATGAGCTGGCTAGCAGCTTAAACCGCGTAGAATAGCCTTGGCCGCCTAATTACCAAGATCGGCCGCGAGACAATAATGGCTGTGCTTTGACCGGCCCGCACGGCCTCGAGTATAAACAAAACACGAATTAACCACGCCAGACGTCAAAATATTAGGCTTCATCTCGAAAGTAAGTCCCGCTTGCCGAGCGGGACCTTGCGAGATCACAATTCTCGGCATTCGCAAGCGTCCTTTCCGGCACCTGGGATCTACAGTTAGTTTTGAGACAGAGCTTATGCCAACAGATCGCACGGTGACTGCATGGATATTACCCATCTGTTTCTACTCAAACATGGCGCCCCGCCCACGGCTGCCTCTCAAATGAGCCAGCAGCTTATTTGGCAGCCGGCCGTCGATGTCTACCGCTGTGCTGAAGGTTGGCTCATTAAGTTTGAGCTTGCAGGCGTTCGTCCAGAAGACGTTCACATCGAGGTAATCGACCGCGGCCTATCCGTTACCGGCATCCGGCGCGATATCCGCCATTTCGACTGGCAACGGGCTCACCTGATGGAAATCGCTTATAGCCGTTTTGAGCGATCGGTCCAGCTTCCCGAATCAATCAGCGCGGCTCGGATCCTCGCCGATTTCCGCGACGGCATGTTATACGTGCGTGTGCAATCCACCAACAAGAACAATCACTGACCTCGCTTCGCATCGATATCCCACGGTTCGATGAAAGTGGCTTTACCTTAAGGATCGCCGCAATGGCCGAACCCACCCATGCCGCGAACACATACCCCATCCTTCCCCTGCGGATCGGTGTGCTCTTTCCATCGCAAATCATGCCGATTTCGGTGCAGCGTCCCGATTCCACGGCCGCGATGGAGGCGGCATTGGCGAGCGAAGAAAAAACCCTGGTCATTATGACCCAGCTCGACCGTGAGAAAGAAAATCCCGACTTCGACGATCTTTACACGGTCGGCACGCTTGCCGTCATCAAGAGAATGCAGCGCGTCGACGGCACGATCCAGGCAATTGTACAGGGTGGCACACGGGTGCGAATCGACCAAAAAACATCGCGCGAACCATATATGCGGGCCGAGTTCGTACTTCTTCCGGAGCCGAGTGACACAAGTGCCGAAGTTGAGGCGCTTTTTGGCGAAACCGTTAAGCTTTCCAACCGAGCATTTCAACTGCTTCAGCCCGAAGCACCGGCAACGCTGTCCGAGTTGGCTCGCAACGTGAACCGCCCCATTCAATACGTCTACCTATTAGCGTCGACTTTTAGCCTGGGAATCGAAAAGGAACAAGCGGTGCTAGAAGCGACGACGCAGCTCGATGCTTTACGAATCATGCACGAGTTCCTGACCCACGAGGTTCAGGTGCTCGAACTGCGGCATCAAATCGCCAGCCAGGCCGAAACGGAAATGAGCCGCCAACAACGCGAATATTTCCTGCGACAGCAGCTGCAAGCGATCCAAAAGGAACTCGGCGAATCGGAGCCTGGCGAGGCAGAGGTCGCCGAATTGCGCCGCCGAGTCGCCGAGTCCGACCTTCCCGAAAATGTAGCCAAGGAGATCGAGAAGGAGATTTCGCGCATGGAGCGAATGTCGCCCGCGGCCGCCGACTACCAGGTCATCCGCACGTATATCGACCTGGCGTTGGAAATGCCGTGGAAAAAGACCACCGAAGACGTACTCGATCTCCGTCATGCTCGCGAGGTGCTCGACGAGGATCACTTCGATCTCAACGACGTCAAGGATCGCATCATTGAGCACCTGGCGGTGATGAAAATGAACCCCAAAGCAAAGGCGCCCATCCTGTGTTTTGTCGGTCCGCCCGGTGTCGGCAAGACCTCGCTTGGGCAATCGATCGGCCGCGCGATCGGCCGAAAATTCGAACGCATGAGCTTGGGTGGCTTGCACGACGAGGCCGAGCTTCGCGGGCACCGTCGCACTTACGTCGGCGCGATGCCAGGGCGAATCATTCAGGCGATCCGGCGTGCCGGCGTTCGCAATCCAATCTTGATGCTCGACGAGGTCGACAAGTTGGGCCGAGACTTCCGCGGCGATCCGGCATCGGCTCTTATGGAAGTTCTCGACCCCGCGCAAAACGCCGAGTTTCACGACAATTATCTCGATATGCCGTTTGATTTGAGCAGCGTCTTCTTCATCACGACCGCCAACACGCTTGAAACCATTCCCAGGCCGCTGCTCGACCGCATGGAAGTTCTGCAACTAGTCGGCTACAGCGAAGAAGACAAACTGCAAATCGCTCGTCGCTACCTTGTCCGTCGACAGCTCGCGCAAGCCGGCCTCACCGATGAGCAGCTCGAAATCACCGAGGGCGCGCTCAACGCAATCATTAATCGCTATACTCGCGAAGCAGGCGTCCGCGAACTGGAGCGAATGATCGGACGCATCGCGCGCAAAGTCGCGACGCGGTTCGCCGACCAATCGGCTGCGTCCTCTTCAGAATCCTCAGCTGAGCCGTCCGCTATAAGCCTGCAACTCGGTAACATCACCGTAACGCAAGACGATCTCACCGATCTGCTTGGCCCAGAGCGATTCTTCCGCGAAAAGGCGCTTCAAACGACGCGTCCCGGTGTCGCCGCCGGACTCGCCTGGACCGAAGCTGGCGGCGAAGTCTTGTACATCGAGACTGTCCTCTTGCCGCAAGGCCGCGGGCTCATTTTGACTGGCCAGCTCGGACGCGTGATGCGCGAATCGGCGCGGGCCGCGCGCAGTTTCGTCCGTTCGCGCGCCAAGGAGCTTGGTCTCGATCTAAAGAAATTCCGTCGTGCGGGCGTACACATCCACGTTCCTGCCGGGGCAGTCCCCAAAGATGGTCCTTCAGCGGGCGTGGCAATCGTTACGGCGCTGGCGTCGCTCTACTCCGACCTTCCCGTCCGAAACGACACGGCCATGACCGGCGAAATCACGCTGAGTGGACAGGTGCTCCCCGTCGGCGGCATACGCGAGAAAGTGCTCGCCGCCCGGCGTGCCGGTTTACGGCACGTCGTTCTGCCGCGCCAAAATGAAAGCGATCTCAAAGAGCTTCCCAAAGATGTCCAGCATGACATGGAATTCATTCTCGTCGATCGCATCGAGCAAGCACTTAATGCGGCAATCCCGCAGCTCTCAGATCGCCTCTCGTTCGCTGAACCACAAACCGTGTGAGCCTCGGCCCTGACGCCCGCTAACGCAATTTTACACCCCCCGGCCGGCACCTCGCTTGCTTCCTTCGTGTTGGCAACATTTTCGGCAGCAATTCGTTCAATATGGTTATCCTGCTGCCGGTCGACGGTTTTTATCACGGATCGGTTCTAACAGCCGCTTCGCCGACACACGCAATCACCGCCGCCTGCACGATTCTCGTTACTTCGGTGGCCGTCATCGGATTCCTCTACCGCCCAGAAAAACGCTACTGGCTCATTGAACCGGACGCGCTCCTGGTGATTGTACTGGTGTTGCTCTCGTTGGCGTTGGTGTATTTTCTGCGGTAAGCAACTTTGTTGTAAAGACGCCGTCCGCGCAGATGGGATTCCCAAGTTATCGTCATGGATCGAAATTCAGGAAACCCTTCGCTCGCAAAACCGCCGCGTGGTGCTTCGGCAGCGCCGCATTGGTGGACCCTCCCGGCCGACGATGTCCTGCGCCGGCTTTCGACCGACGCAAACGCCGGCTTGTCAGCGGCAGAGGTCACCAAACGGCGCGAGAAACATGGCTTCAACCAACTGCCGGAAGAACCACCCGTTCCGCTATGGAAAAAGATTCTCTCCCAATTTCAGGAATTGATCATCTGGATCTTGCTCGCCGCGGCCGTGATCTCGGGCCTGATCGGCGATTGGATCGACACGGCCGCAATCCTGGCCATCGTGCTCCTTAACGCGGCAATCAGTCTGTTTCAGGAAGAGCATGCGTCCCGGGCACTGACTGCGCTTCAAAAACTCTCGTCGCCAATCGTGAAGGTTGTTCGACAAGGCGTGCTGGAAACCGTGCCATCGCGCGCCCTCGTCCCCGGTGATCGAATCGAATTAGAGGCTGGCGACCACGTTCCGGCCGACGCCCGCCTGCTCCGTGCATTCGGTCTCTGCACCCAGGAAGCCGCTCTCACCGGCGAATCCATTCCGGTTGATAAACAGGCCGACGTCGTTCTCAGCGACGGCGCGCCGCTGGGCGACCGTCGCAACATGGTCTTCATGGGCACGGTGGCGTCCGCCGGCAAAGCCAGCGCGGTCGTGGTGGCGACGGGCATGGCCACCGAATTGGGGCAAATTGCCGGCCTGTTGCAACGATTCAAGCCAGAGCCGACTCCCCTGCAACGCCGACTGGCCGAGCTGGGAAAAATCCTGATTGTCGTCTGCCTCGCAATTGTGACGATCATTTTTGGCCTGCATGTACTTCGCGGCGGAGGGTTCTTCGACGTACTGCTGATATCAATCAGTCTGGCGGTTGCGGCCGTTCCCGAAGGCATGCCGGCCGTCGTTACCGTAACATTGGCGATCGGCTTGAACCGAATGGTCAAGCGAAACGCACTCGTACGAAGACTGCCCAGTGTCGAAACGTTGGGCTGCGTTACTGTAATCTGCTCCGACAAGACAGGCACGTTGACCCGCAATGAAATGACCGTTCGAGAAATAGTGGCGGGAAAGGCGCACTATCGGTTGACAGGCGTCGGCTACGCCCCGCACGGCGAGTATTTGAAACGGCTTCGGCCGACAACCGAGGACGTCAGCTTGACCAGGCCTTCCACAACGACCGCGAAGCCGGAGGTCACTGGCGAAGAGCCGGTCGATCCGAAGACCGAATACGACTTGATACTTGCACTTACAATCGCCGCGCGATGCAATCACGCGTCGCTAATACCAGCCGCTAACGGCGGCGCGTGGCAAGTGATCGGTGACCCGACCGAAGGCGCACTGTTGGTCGCCGCCCGAAAAGCCGGGATCGAGTTTACTCGTGAGTCCGTACTGGATGAAATTCCAT
>DASZZA010000878.1:0-7177 GCA_035545135.1 Lacipirellulaceae bacterium
GGGGGACAGTCCCCTTTTGCTCCGAAGACTCCGAAAAAGGGGACAGTCCCCGGGACTCCGCAAAAGGGGACAGTCGCCGGGCGCTGGCTTGGCGGTAGGTGGCGCTCATAACGATTTTTTTGGCGAGGCGTTTGATGTCCCAGTTGTGGTCCATGAAATCGACGGCAAGCCAATCGAGCAGTTCGGGGTGGGTGGGGTACGCGCCTTGCGCGCCGAAGTCGGCGGGGGTGGCGACGATGCCGGTGCCGAAGAAGATTTGCCAGAGTCGGTTCACTTCGACGCGGGCGGTGAGGGGGTTTCCGCGCATGGTGACCCAGTTGGCCAGGGCGAGGCGGCTGTCGGGCGCGCCAGGCGGGAGCGGCGGTAGCACAGCGGGCGTGCCGGGGGAGACTTTTTCCATGGGTTGGGAGTAGTCGCCGCGGCGGAGGATGTGGGTTTCGCGCGGGTGGGATGAGACGTCCATCACCATCGTGGGGAACTTTTTCGTGAGGACGGCGAGGCGCTCTTCGAGGTTCGCGAGCGCGATGCGGTCGCGCCTGGTGGCGTCGGCGTGGGCGGCAAAGTAGGCGTTGAGAGTAACGAGTTGCGAGGCGCGAGGCGCGACTTGGTTCGTGCGAGCCGGGCGGTCCGTCGCCACGGTCGGGGGCGAGGACGCCCGGGCTTGCTGTTCGAGGATGTTGATGATTTTTGGGGGGAGGTCGCTGTCGTTGTCGGTGCCGGTGGTGGCGAGGATTTCGAAGCGGGTGGGGATCAAGTTGTCGCCATAGCCGAAGTTTAGTTTGGCGGTGAGGAACGGCGTGTCGGCGGCATCGATCGGTTGGGCGAAGGTGACCGTGATTCGGACCGGGCCTGTGGTGGTTGGGTCGGGTGACCAGCCGTTGAAGTTGCGGGTGTCGAGGACGTTTTCGGGGCGGTAGTTTTCGAGCCACGAGTCGGCGGTGACGTGTCGCACGTCACGGAGACGGTTGAGATTAACCTGGTCGCCGGGGACGGATTCGGCGCTGGCGGAGAAGGAGGTGAGGACGAAGGTAGGTTTGGCAAGTGCGTCGGAGAGGGGGACCACCCTGCGGGCGGTGCCCGTCCCCATTTGCTCCGAAGACTCCGCAAAAGGGGACAGTCCCCGGCGGGGAAGGGTGCCGAAGCCGCGGGCGCCTTGGGCGTTGGGGTGGAAGATGATGCGGAGGCCGGTGATGGGTTTGTCGGTTTTGGGGAGGCGCATCGAGACGTCGTAGGCGAGGAGGCCGGAGGGGATGTTGACGTGCACGAAGTTGGGCGGGTCGATGCCGTAGCCTTTGCCGATGTTGGGCGTGCTGACTTTCAGCAGGTTGACGGGAAGAAGTTGGAAGTTCGTGCCGCGACGATTTAGTTGTTCGCGCTGTTTGCGTTCCCACTGGGCGACGTCGGCGGGACTTGGATTGGCGAGCTTCCTTTTAAGGTCGGCGATTTGTCTGCGGAGGGTTGGTTCTTCGCCGGTGTGGAGGACGGTGTGGGCGCGGATTGAGGGGCGGGAATTGATGCCGCGGTCGCCGTCGAGACCGACGTCGCTGAGCGTGTTGAAGTAGGCGTAGAGCCGGTAAAAGTCGCGTTGCGTGATGGGGTCGAATTTGTGGTCGTGGCATTGGGCGCAGCCGAGTGTGAGGCCGAGGACGGCTTCGCCGAGCGTTTTGACGCGGTCGACGTTGTAGTTGGTGAGGTTTTCTTCAGGGATCGTGCCGCCCTCGTGCGTGTTCATGTTGTTGCGTTCGAAGCCGGTGGCGACGAGCTGGGCTTCGGTGCGATGGGACAGCAGGTCGCCGGCCAGTTGTTCGCGGAGGAATTCGTCGTAGGGCATGTTGGTGTTGAAAGCGTTGATGACCCAGTCGCGCCAGAGCCACATGTGCCGGCCGCCATCGATGGAGAAGCCGTTGGTGTCGGCATAGCGGGCGGCGTCGAGCCAGACGAGGGCCATGCGCTCGCCGTAGTGCGGACTGGCGAGGAGGCGGTCGACGAGTTTTTCGTACGTGTGCGGATCGTCGTTGTGGGCGAAGTCTTCGACGTCATTGGCTGAGGGGGGCAGGCCGGTGAGATCGAGCGACACGCGGCGGATGAGCGTGCGGCGGTCGGCTTCGGGGGCGTGTTTCAAACCGGCGGCGTCGATACGGGCGAGGATGAAGTTGTCGATTTCGTCGCGGGGCCACGATTGGTCGGAGACGTGTGGGAGCTCGGCTTTGACGGGCGGGATGAAGGCCCAGTGTTTTTGGAAAGGCGCACCTTGTTCGATCCAACGACGGAGGATTTCTTTTTGTGCGGGCTTGAGTTTGTGGTGCGAATCGGGCGGCGGCATCATTTCCGACTCGTCGGTGCTCGTGATGCGGCGCCAGAGTTCGCTCATCTCCGGATGGCCGGGGACGATTGGGATTGCGCCGTCCTCTTTTTTTGCGTACGCCGAATCGGCCTGGTCGAGCCGCAGGTCGGCCTGGCGGGCCTTGGCGTCGAAGCCGTGGCATTCGAAGCAGTTTTCCGAAAGGATGGGTCGGATGTCGCGGTTGAAGGCGAGCTTCTTCTCGGCGGCCGGCGCGACCCGGGCGATGGCGAAAGAGACCAATATAGATAGGAGGGAGATACGTCGCACGGTGGGGCTCGCCGATTAGGAATATCGCAAGCGACGAAATTTTATCATACTTGATGTTGGTGCAGATGTTTAGGTGCGAGCGGGCGACATCGCGATCCAGGATCGTGACGAATTGACCCTGTTGGCGTGGACGGATATAGTGCCGGCTTCAAAGGGCGCCGGTTAGCGTCGGCGGCCACGCCGAATCTAGTGCCGGTGTGGCCAGTGTAGCGGCGGGAGATTCGCCCTGGCGGGCGACGCTACGTTTCGATTGAGGAGTGTTTTGAGCGCATGAGTACGAACGCCGCGACGTTGACGGAGCAGGGTTTTGGAACGACGGAGCGGCGTGACGCCTGGTGGTTGCAGCCGCTGGCGATGGCGGCGGCGTTTATCGTGTTCATTATCTACGCGACGTTTCGCGGGCTGTACAACGGGGATTACGAATACGGTCACCGTGCGCTTTCAAATTCACTATATCCAGATAGTGCGTACTTCTTGTCGCCGTTCTATTCGCCGCTGTTGGTGCTGCCGAAGTCGATGGCGTGGATTTGCCCGGCCATTTTCGTGATGTGGATGCCGGCCGGGTTTCGGGTGACTTGTTATTACGGTCGACGGGCGTACTACCGGGCGCTGTTTGCGGATCCGCCGGCGTGTGCGGTTGCCGAGATTTGTAAGAAGAATTACAAGGGGGAGCGCGGGGCGTGGATTTTTCAGAATATCCACCGCTATTTCTTATATTTGGCGTTGCTGCTGGTTTGCATGCACATTGGTCACGTGGTTGAAGCGTGCCGGTGGCCGACGGCCAGCGGTATGACGTTCGGGATGAGCGTGGGTACGCTGGTGCTGGCGGTCGACCTGGTGTTTCTCGCGCTGTACGTGTTTTCATGCCATTCGTTGCGGCATTTGATCGGCGGTGGGCTCGATTGCTTTTCTGGTTCGAGCGGCCAGACGCGGTACAAGCTTTGGAGCGGTTGCACATCGCTCAACAAATATCACGGCTTATTTTTCTGGATCAGCTTGTTCACGGTGGGGTTCGCGGATTTTTATGTGTGGATGGTGAGCTCGGGGCGGTGGGTGGACCATGTGTTGTTCGTGATGAGATAAGTGCCTATCCGATTACCCTCTCTCCCTCTGGGAGAGGGTTGGGGTGAGGGTCATTTGTCGGCGAACAAGGCAACCTCACCTGCCCTCTCCCGAAGGGCGAGGGTTCTCGGATAGGCTCTAAGTGAGTGGTACTTTTAGCGTCGGCGGCCATGCCGAATTTATTGGTCTTAATTCGGCGTTGCCGCCGGCGCTAAACGCGGTTTCGGAAATGGATAAATATCAGACGTTTGAATACGACGTGGTGGTAGTCGGCGCCGGTGGCGCTGGGTTGCGGGCGGCGATTGAGGCGTCGGCGTGCGGCGCTAAGACGGCGCTGGTGTGCAAGTCGCTACTGGGCAAAGCCCATACGGTGATGGCCGAGGGGGGCGTGGCGGCGGCGCTGCAGAATGTGGATGCGCGCGATAACTGGAAGGTGCACTTCCGCGATACGATGCGGGGCGGGAAGTTTCTTAACCAGTGGCGGATGGCGCAGATCCATGCACAGGAAGCGCCGGCCCGCGTGCGGGAGCTCGAAGAGTGGGGGGCCGTTTTCGACCGCACGAAGGACGGACGGATTTTGCAGCGAAATTTTGGCGGGCATACGTATCCGCGATTGGCGCACGTGGGCGACCGGACCGGGCTCGAGATGATCCGCACGCTGCAGGACAAGGGCATTCACTCGGGCATCGACGTGCACATGGAATGCACGATCCGCTCGATTCTGAAGGATGGCGATCATGTGGCCGGGTGCTTTGGATACCAGCGCGAGAGCGGGCGATTCGTGGTTTTCAAAGCGAAGGCGGTTGTGCTGGCGACGGGCGGCATTGGGCGGTGTTGGGAGATCACGTCGAATTCGTGGGAATACACGGCCGACGGGCATGCGATGGCGATGTGGGCGGGGGCCGATCTGATCGACATGGAATTCGTGCAGTTTCACCCGACGGGCATGGTGTGGCCGCCCAGCGTGCGCGGGACTCTCATTACGGAAGGGGTGCGCGGCGAAGGGGGAGTGTTGCTGAACGGCAACCGCGAGCGGTTCATGTTCCGGTACGTCCCGGACATGTTCAAGGGCGACTTCGCGGAGACCGAAGAGGAAGCGAATCGCTGGATTGCGTCGGTGATCGCGGGCGAGCGTCCGACGGCGCGGCGGCCGCCGGAATTGCTCACTCGGGATGTGGTGGCACGGGCGATTCGGCGCGAGGTGCGCGAGGGTCGCGGTTCGCCTCACGGCGGCGTGTTTTTGGATATTGCGTCGCGACGTTCGGCGGAGGAGATCAAGAAGAAGCTGCCGAGCATGTATCACCAGTTCAAGGAACTGGCCGATGTGGATATCACGACGACGCCGATGGAAGTGGGGCCGACGTGCCACTACATGATGGGCGGCGTTCGCGTGGACGCGGAGACGCAGGAATCGACGGTGCCAGGCTTATTCGCCGCGGGGGAAACGGGCGGCGGGATGCATGGCGCGAACCGGCTGGGCGGCAATTCGCTGTCCGACTTACTGGTGTTCGGCAAGCGCGCCGGGGAGCATGCGGCCAAGGAGGCGAAAATCGCGTCACAGGCGAAGATCAATCAGGACGAAGTGGAGCGTTTGGCGGCCGAGGCGCTGCGGTGTTTTGGCGACGACGGAGGCGAGAATCCGTATGCCATTCACGAGGAATTGCGAGCGTCGATGCAAAAGCTCGTCGGCATCGTGCGGACCGACGAGGATTTGCGGGAAGCACTCATCAAAATCGCCGAGCTGCGCGAGCGATCGAAGAAGGCGAAAGTCGGCGGCAACATTCAATACAATCCGGGATGGCACTTGGCGCTCGATCTGAAGAATATGCTCGACATTAGCGAAGCGGTGACGCGGGCGGCGCTGGAACGCACCGAGAGTCGCGGCGCCCATACGCGCGAGGAATTTCCAGATAGCGACAAGGAATGGGGCAACGTGAACTTAATCGTGCGGCAACAACGGGGCGGCGAGATACAAGTGTGTCGGGAACCGCGGAAGGAGATGCCGGCCGAGCTGCAGGAAATATTGAAGGGGTGAAACACTATTTTACTCACGCAGAGATCGCCGAGGCTCGTGGAACACTAATTAACACTGATCGCCGCTGATTTTCTTGATTACGGCCAATTAGCGCCGATGAGTGTTCGAGAGAGCCGTGAGGTTCTCAGCGTCCCCTGCGCTTCTGCGTGAGAAACTCAAGTATAAGACGAGATTAACGTGGCGGAAGAAGCGACATTACGAATCTATCGTGGCGACAACCAGGACGGGCAGATGGTGGATTACAAGATCCCTGTCGCGCCGGGGATGGTGGTGCTCGATGCGGTGCACGCGGTGCAGGCGATGCACTCACCCGATTTGGCAGTGCGGTGGAATTGCAAAGCGGGCAAGTGCGGCTCGTGCAGCGCGGAAGTGAACGGCAAGCCGCGGCTGATGTGCATGGACCGGATGGACAAGTACCCGGCGGGCGAGCCGATCACGATTCGGCCGGTGAAGTCGTTCCCGGTGATGAAGGATTTGGCTTGCGACGTGTCGTGGAATTATGAGGTGAACAAGAAGATTCCGCCGTTCAAGATGCGGCGAGTGACGTCTCCCCTAGCCACTTCCCATCAAGGGGAGGGGAAAGACGAAGAGCCTCGGTTTTCGCAGGCGGAAGCGGACCGCGTACAGGAGTTTCGCAAGTGCATCGAGTGCTTCTTGTGCCAGAACGTGTGTCACGTGCTGCGAGAGCACCAGAAGTACCCGGAATACGGCGGGCCGCGGTTCTTCGTGCGGGTGGCGTCGCTCGAAATGCATCCGCTCGATGCAGGCGACCGGCTGGAGCTCGTCAAAGACCAGCTGGGGCTCGGCTATTGCAACATTACGTACTGCTGCACGGAGGTCTGCCCGGAAAGCATCAAGATTACGAATAACGCGATCATCCCACTCAAGGAGCGCGTGGTGGATCGCTTCTATGATCCGGTGAAGAAGCTGCTGCGGGTGGTGTTTCCGAAGAAGTCGTAAAGCGCCGGTCTGGGGCGAATTTGATCGAGCCTTCTGCCCAATATCGATGCCTTTTTTCGGCGCGCATCGACGCATAGCGGCAAATATCGGCAATGGCGTGCGGCCAGGCTGTTGACGGCGGCGTTGCTAATAAGCCGTTGGGTGCCATGGCCCATGGCCACTATTCGGAGCAGCCATGCTTACAAGGTGTTTTCAGACATGCCCACGCAGAGCCGTGGGCATGGCCCACTGCCCAACGGAACATTTGCCGCGCAGCTCTCATTACGTACGTGGGTGGTGTTAAGGACGGCAACACGGGCTGAAGTTTGTCTTGCGGAGCGAGATGACCAACAGGCGACGGTGGCTGCCAGGGGCCGGACGATCAATTACAATGGTGGGTGGCATTCGCCGAATGTCGAGGTTGGGGGCGGACTAGATTTGCCAACAGTTAGCCAGGAAACATCCACGATGCGCATACTTTTGATTTCCATCGTTTTGGCGAGCTTCGGCGTGACAAGCGTCGCGGCAGA
>DASZZA010000879.1:0-1785 GCA_035545135.1 Lacipirellulaceae bacterium
TCCCGAACCTTCAAACGAGCCTCACGCAGTAGCTTTTTACCGGCTGCCGTAGCACGGAAGTTTTTCCGGCGTTTGCCGTTTAGAACCTCGTTTGTGGCGACAAGCAACCCGGCTTTCACCATTTGATGCAGCATCGGATAGATCGTCCCAGGGCCTACGTCATAGCCATGGTGTCCCAGTTCTTCCATCAACTCGACGCCGCAAATAGGCTCTTTATCCGCATGATAAAGGATGTGAAGACGGATAAACCCCAGAAACAGGTGCCGCAGGACGTCGTCGCTCATCGTTACGGTATTCGATATTATTCGATTTTGTTTGCCAACGCACCGTCGGCGAACGCAGCGACCCCGACGTCGATTAAAGCTTTGCTAGCGAGCGGTGGCACGGTGGTAAAGCAGGAAAGCTATTCCCGCTATATCAAATTGCGTGGTCGTCAGGTCTGTGACCGCCGAAAAAACTAATATCGAATTCCGATATTGTATCCCCACTGCGCTGCACATGCAAACCGAGATTCGTCGATGGCGCTGCGGTCGAGCATGGAATCCAATCTAAGAATTTCCGCCTGCGGGCTAGCCATCGTCCTCGGCGTTGCAGGTTGCGCGTCGCAGCGGCCAGTCTCGCGGCAGAACGTTTCGCCCCTCGACAACAATAGCGCCGTCACGGTTCCCCCCGAGTTCCATCCGCTGCCAACTGCCGTCACGTCGCCTGCCAAAAACGACTCGGAATCCCGATTCGAAGCTGCACATACCAATGCTCCCGCGGCGTCGGTTCCGGCCGCTCGCCCCGATCGTCTCCCTCCGCTCGAGACGTCAAAATTGCAAACCGCGCTTCCTGCCCAAGCCGCAACGGCCCGACCACCTCGCGCTCCGTTCGACGCCACCGAAAATGCGGCAAGCAGCGACCGCGCCCAATTAACCTCCGCAACAACGATTGCCGCCATCGACCCGGCCGCATCGAAATTGCAAAATCCTGAGGAAATTCCGACGCCAATCGCTCCGACGAACCAGTGCCGCATGGATATGTCCACAGCCCTGGCACTTGTCGCCGGGCAAAATCCCCAAGTCGGCTTTGCTCAATCCCAAATTCGCGAAGCGTACGCCGATGTCGAACGCGCCAACGTCCTATGGCTTCCGTCCATCCAGAGTGGCGTGAGCTACCATCATCATGAAGGTACTCTTCAAGACTCGGGCGGCACGATCCTCGACAACAGCCAGTCGTCGCTGGAAGCCGGACTGGGAGCCGGCGCCGTCGGTGCCGGTACTACGACTCTGCCCGGAATCGTTGCTCAGTTCCAGTTGGTTGATGCGATTTTCCAACCCGAAATCGCCCGCCGCGCCGCCGCAGCGCAAGTCCATGGCCGAGACTCCGTACTCAACGACCAATTGCTCGAAGCCGCGATTGCTTATCAGGAGCTTCTTCGCGCGTATCAGCAGCAAGCTGTCGCCGCCGACACCGTCGCTCACATCGAGCAGCTTGTACATTTAACGACCGACTATGCGAAGACTGGCGAGGGTACGCAAGCCGACGCCGATCGCTCGCAAACCGAACTGGCCATTCGCCGCAACAACCTCGCCCGCAGCGACGAAGGCGTAGCCGTTGCTTCGGCGCGCTTGGCGCAAGTGCTCAGCTTGGATGGCACGCAGCAGATTCGACCAATTGAAGACAACGTCACGCCGATTAACCTGGTGCCGCTGTCGCACACTCGACAAGAAAATCTGGCGACCGCCTTGGCCAATCGGCCAGAACTGATGCAAAGCCGCGACCTTGTGGCCGCCGCAGTAGAAG
>DASZZA010000880.1:0-1628 GCA_035545135.1 Lacipirellulaceae bacterium
CATCAACAGCACGTTCAGCTCGCCGACCAGGCGATCGAGCTTTCGAAACGAGGTGCGGAGAGGGTAATGCGGTGTTGGCTCCATGACGTTGTTATTTTCAGCCGATGCTTAAGGAGGTCGCTTTGATCCAGCTCAATCTCCTTAAAGAATCCGGCTGAAAGAACCGGCGCACCAATCACGGTTCCGATGACGCGCGATGACGCGAATTAAACTGGCCCCGCCCATATGCCGGCATCGTGACGCGGATAAACCAATGATCTTCCCCCGGAAAAGTGGACGGGTTAGTCCGCCATTCGCTGGGCATGCGCTGGGCTGAGATAACCCAGAGCCGAGTGCAGGCGGCGGGAGTTGTAGAAGCCCTTGATGTACTGGAACAGATCGCGCCGTGCGTCGGCGCGGGTTGCGTAAATCCGGTGATGAACGCGTTCGGTTTTGCGGGTGTGAAAGAAGCTCTCCATGGGCGCGTTGTCGAGGCAGTCGCCCTTTCGGCTCATCGAGGGTGTGCTTCCCGTCCGGGCCAGGGTTTGCCGATAGAATTCGGCGGCGTATTGGATGCCGCGGTCAGAATGATGGATCAGTCCTGGTGCCGGCCGCTGCCGCTCGATGGCCATGTTGAGCGCCTCCAGCGCGATCTCGATGTAGAGGCGTTCGCGCATTGACCAGCCGACGATCTTTCGCGTGTGCAATCCAGCACGGCAGCAAGATAGAGCCAGCCCTCACCGGTGGGAATGTAGGTGAGATCGGCAAGCCAGATTTGGCCAGGCCGGCTTGCCAAAAAGTTGCGGCCGAGCCGGTTGGGGGCGATCGGGTAGCTATGCCGGCTGTCGGGGGACTATCAGGAATTTCGTGCGCGTGCGTCGCGGCAGCGCCGCCAAACCGCGTAATCCGGCGTGACGCATCAGCCGCTCGATGCGAGAGCGGCCGATGCGGTGGCCATGGCGCCGCAGCGCGGCGTGCACCCGGGGCGAGCCATAGGTACCGCTGCTCTCCGCATGGATCCGGCGGATATCCTCAAGCAATGCTCGATTGACGGCAGCGCGCCGGCTCTCTGCTCGGGCCCGCCACGCGTCATAGCCACTGGTGGACAGGCCCAGCGCTGCGCACATCGCTCCGATCGGCCAGACGAGGTGATGCGCATCGACGAACCCGAATTTCATCGGGAGGCCGATCCGAAGATGAGCGCGGCTTTTTTTAGGATATCGCGCTCCATCCGCAGCCGTTCGTTCTCGCGCCGAAGGCGGGTCACCTCGGAGACGAGATCAGACGGCGACGGGGCCGGTGCTTGCGGTATGGGGCCCCTCACCAGCCCCGTCGCCTGCGCGGAAAACTGCTTCACCCATCGCCGTAATACCGTCTCGTGCAACCCCAGCTCGGTGGCGCTGCTGCAACCCGATCAACCGCCTCGCGCTCGAACGTCTCCGGAAATATCCGCCGCGTCGTACTCATCTGACACCGTCCTCTTGGCTCAAAAGCCTAGCATGGGTGTCCACCAAACCGAGGGACGATCAGTATTTGAGTGTCGAAGGAACGGAGAGCGCCTGGCTGGACTTGCGCCGTTGGGATCGAAGCGTCAAGGTGTTCCCGCTTGACGGGGTTGGGGTGGTGGGAAAATGGTGTGGGCGAGCCTT
>DASZZA010000881.1:0-4481 GCA_035545135.1 Lacipirellulaceae bacterium
TGCACCGGCGTGGAAATGTTCAACAAGACGCTCGATCAAGGGCAAGCCGGCGACAACGTCGGATGCCTCCTGCGGGGTGTCAAGCGCGAAGAAATACAGCGCGGCCAGGTGCTGGCCAAGCCGGGTTCCATCACGCCGCACACAAAATTCGAGGCCGAGGTGTACGTCCTATCGAAGGAGGAAGGCGGGCGACACACGCCGTTTTTCAGCGGATACCGGCCGCAGTTTTACTTCCGCACGACCGATGTCACCGGTGCGGCGAATTTGTTGGGCGGCGCCGAAATGTGCATGCCCGGCGACAACGCCCGGCTAGCCGTCGAACTATCCAAGCCGATTGCCATGGACGAGGGCGTGCGGTTCGCTATCCGCGAGGGCGGCAAAACGGTCGGGTCTGGTGTGGTAACGAAGATTTCGGAGTAAACGAAGGCGGAAGCGGGAGGGCGGAAGGCGGAAGGATGTTTTTCCTTCCACCTTCCCCCTGCATCCTTCCACCTTGCCCCAGGGGTGTAGCTCAATTGGCAGAGCACCGGTCTCCAAAACCGGGGGTTGTGAGTTCGAATCCCACCACCCCTGCCATTTGTTAGTTGCCAAAACAAGGTTGCGGTTCGGTTTCAAATCGGCAGTGCCGAAACTCGTGCGAGTGGTGGAATCATGGAAGGACAAGGTGCGACAGTGTGGTTTCACGAGTTTTTTCGCTTCGGGTTTTACAAGCGTAGCCAGGGGCGGATTGCCCGGCAGGCCACATTTGGCGCGCTCGTCGTGCTCGTCGTCTTGGGCTGTATACGAATGAGTGAGTACTACAGCGATCAGACGGCCGTTTGGCGATACTACGTCCCGCTGGCATTGATGGCGATCGGAATATGGGCAAGTTTTCGAGTTGTGCAGATCCCCGCGTTTGCCGACTTTTTGATTTCCGTCGAAGGAGAGATGAACAAGGTCTCCTGGCCTTCGCGCAGCGAGTTGTTTCGCGCGTCGGTCGTGGTCATTATCGTCATCTTCTTCTTGGCTGCCGTGTTGTTTATCTACGACGCGGCGCTGACATGGATTCGCGATGCACTCGAGCGAATTGTAGATTGGATGTTTGGTTGACGGGACGTCTCAGTTTTGGCTGCTACGGTGCAACTTCCAATGACCGATAATGAACGATCCTTTGTGGCCGACGACGCTGTGAGCAATCGCAGTGACGACACAGCAATCGACGAGGGAGACAGTGCGCATGCGAATGGACTGGAGCGAACGCAGGCCGAGCAACCCTCTGCGCCTGGACCTCTGGCTCCAGAGATTCTCGATGAACAGGCGATCAACCAGGCTAAAGAGCCAACGGCTGACCTGGTAGTAGAGCCCGAGAGTCCGGAATCGGCACGAACGACTGAAGCCGAAGGCGGAGAAGGCGAAACGGCTGAAGCGGAAAGTGGGGCCCCGGAGCCAGAGGTTGCGGAACAGCCAACAGCCCTACCAACGGGTCCTATTGAGGAAACGCCCGAAGCGCCCGAAGACATCCACATGGATTGGTACATTCTCAAGGTGCAAAGCAATCGCGAGCGTTCGATTGCCGAAGCCCTTGAGCGAAAGATGAAAATCGAAGGATACGAACGCTACTTCGATCAGGTGATCGTACCCACAGAAAAGGTCACCGAATTCAAAGCTGGCAAGAAAAAGGTCGTCGAGCGGAAGCTATACCCCGGGTACATCGTCGTGCACATGCACATTAACGACGATACGTGGTTTGCGGTCCGCGACACATCCGGAGTTGGCGACTTTACCGGCGCCGGCGGCAAGCCGACGCCGATGCTGCCACAAGAAGTGGCGCGCATCATTCAGACCGAAGAAGAAGAGACCAGCGAAGCCCCGAAGCTAGATATCAAGTTCACCACTGGCGACAAGGTGAAAGTGAAGGAAGGCAATTTCGAAAGTTTCGAAGGTGAAGTGAATACGATCGACGAAGCGAGCGGCCGCGTGACGGTGATGATCAACATCTTCGGCCGCAGCACGCCAGTCGAATTGGAGTATTGGCAAATCGAAGCAGTATGAATCGTGCGTGTTAGCGGCGGAGTTTACTCCGCGCGGGGCAAGCCCCACCGCAAATTCGCCATCGCCAGTTTTGAGACGACGTAATCATGGCAAAACAATTCGTAGGCAGTGCGAAATTCCAGATTCCGGGCGGGCAGGCGACGCCGGCCCCGCCGGTGGGTACTTCGTTGGGCAAGTACGGCATCAACCTCGGTCAATTCGTCCAGCAGTTCAATGAGCGGACAAAGGACGCCGGGGGAATGATGATTCCGGTTGTGGTAACAGTGTACAACGATCGCTCGTTCGAATTCATCACCAAGAGCCCACCGGCGGCCGTGCTGCTGAAGAAAGCGGCCAACATCGCCAAGGGCTCGCCAGTGCCGAACAAGGAAAAAGTCGGCAATGTCACGCAGGCGCAAATGGAAGAAATCGCCAGGACCAAAATGGCGGACCTTAACGCGCGCGACGTAGAGCACGCCGTGCGGATGGTCGCCGGCACAGCACGCAGCATGGGATTGGAAGTGAAGGGCTAGTAGAGACTATACGGTCGAAAGTCGATAGCCAGAAATAAACCCGCGTCCGTTGGTCGCGGTCAAACGGTACAAAAGCAATGGCAAAGCAATCCAAACGATATCGGGCACTTGCGGAAAAGCGCAAGACGGTAGACCCCCTTCCCGTTCCGGAGGCCGTGAAGGCCCTTAAGGAATTCGACGGCACGAAGTTTGATCAATCGGTCGAGATCGCGATTCGACTGGGTATCGATAATACTCAGGCCGACCAGCTTGTGCGTGGCTCGATCGTGTTGCCGCATGGCATCGGCAAGCAACAGCGCGTGGTGGTATTTGCCAAGGGAGCGAAGGCCGAGGAAGCAAAGGCTGCCGGCGCCGACTTCGTCGGCGAGGAAGAGCTAGCGGAGAAGATCAAAGGCGGTTGGACCGAGTTCGATGCCTGCATCGCCGCGCCAGACATGATGAAATTGGTGGGGCCGCTTGGCAAGGTGTTGGGTCCACGCGGCCTGATGCCCTCGCCACGGGCGGGTACGGTAACGCCGGACGTCGGCAAGACAGTCAGCGAGTACAAGGCCGGCAAAGTGGAATTTCGCAACGACAAGGCCGGAATCGTGCAGGCTGTCGTTGGCAAAATAAGCTTCGACGAGCCCAAGCTAACCGACAACATTCAGGCGTTTTTGGATAAGGTTACAAGCTTGAAACCGCCCGCAGTGAAAGGCACGTTCGTTAAAACGGCATTCATTAGCGCGACGATGAGCCCCAGTATTCGTTTGGCAGTGTAGGAGAAAAAAGGTGTCAGGTGTTAGGCTGTCGACATCTGGCACCTGACACCTGAAACCCGACACCTTGTTATGAGTAAATTAGTCAAAGATCTGATCACCAAAGACCTTCGCAGCCGGCTGGAGGGCGTCGAGGACGCGCTCTTGGTGGATGTGATTGGTTTGAAAAATGAAAAGAACGTCGCGCTCCGGAAGCGGCTTCGAGAGAAGAATATCCACCTGTTGGTGGTGAAAAACAGCCTCGCCGCACGGGCGACGGAAGGTACCCGGCTGGCGCCGGCATTTGAAAATGCGACCGGCACGATCGCCCTCATTTGGGGCGGCGAAGATATTATTTCGCTTGCCAAAGAGGTCGTCAAAATTGCCGAGAACAAGGATTTTGAGCCATTCAAGCCCAAGGGCGGCGTGATGGAGGGCCAGGCTTTAGCTGCCGAGCAAGTCACGGTCGTTAGCAAGTGGCCGAGTCGAAAGGAGCAGTTAAGCATTTTGTCGGGCCAAATCCTTAGCCCGGGTGCAACGCTCTCCGGCCAGTTGCTCGGCGCCGGCGCGAAACTCGCCAGCCAGATCAAACAGAAGAGCGAACAAGGAGAATGACTTGTTGGGTGGGTCGAGTCTTCGAGACCCACCGGAATGAGTAAAAAACATCCGGCATTACCGCCGGCGCTAAAATAACAGTACCACTCAGACCCAGAAAGGTAGATGCGACCGATGTCTACGGCGACCATGGAATTTACGGATTCAACCAAACAATTGGGCGATCAGATCATGGGCCTCACGCTGAAAGAGGCCAAAGAGCTGAGCGATTACTTGAAAGAGGTACACGGCATTGAACCGGCCGCAGGCGGCGCGGTGATGGTGGCCGGCCCGGCCGGCGGCGGCGACGGCGGCGGTGCGGCCGCAGCTGCCGAGAAGACCGAGTTCGATGTCGTGTTGGAAGGCTTCGGTGATAAGAAGATTGGCGTCATCAAGGTGGTTCGGCAGGCGACCGGTCTGGGCCTCAAAGAGGCCAAGGATCTGGTCGAGGGTGTGCCGAGCAAGGTCAAGGAAGCCCTCTCCAAGGCAGACGCCGAGAAGCTCAAGAAAGAATTGGAGGAAGCCGGTGCGACCGTTTCGATCAAATAGGGTCGATACGGCTCCTGATCGCCTTCTGTTGTTGGAAGGCGACCTCCAATTTGTCGTTGGA
>DASZZA010000882.1:0-10060 GCA_035545135.1 Lacipirellulaceae bacterium
CTGCGTCCGATCTCTCATGTGGCACGAACCCCAAGTGAATGCCGACGACATCGACGTTCAGCACCCGTGCGAAATCGGCAATCTCCTTGAGCTCTTGCGTCCGCGCCGCCCGAGTTTCCTCCGGCATCAGTCCGACGGTTCGCTTCACCGTCGGTATATCAGCGTAGCTCTCGCCTTCAAAACCCGCGAAAACGCATGTGATCGTGATGCCAAACTCGGCCAGCCGCTTATTAAACTCGGCCGCCCGTTGCGGCGTTCGCGACGCCGCGTGCGGCGTGTGCAAATGGATGGTGTGGACGCCCAGATCGCGCGCCACCTCCAGCTTTACCCCTAACCCCGCATCAATGCTGGCGAACACGCCAATGGGCCACTTTTCCATGGTCGGTATTCCAATCCGAAAAGTCTTTCACATCCGGTCCGTCGCAGCCGACTTTCGCTGTTAGGCGGACGCCAAGGGGAGAGATAGTCTATTACCCTAAAGCAAAACCAGTGGCAAGCGAATCCCAGCGGGATTCCATCATTCATCCCAGGATTGCTCGCGCCAGCGAGTTATCCTGGGACAGCGATCGCATTACACTGCTTCAACCCTGAAAGGCCTGAAAGGGTTGCATCTGGCGGATGCAACTCTTTCAGATTTGTGTATTGGTGGAACGTCACCCGAACCCAGGTTAGCGGCTAGGGCCGCAACCCTGGCCTAATGATCCAGTCCCATCGGAATTGACCTATATGCAAGGCGTCTGTATTGCAAATTGAGTTTATTTGTAAAAGTGTCGATGTCAAACGAGTAATGTCACCCCGTCGTCTGTGGGCTTAGGTCGACCCGCGGCACCACGCGTTCCACCTCGCTAGAAAGTTCGAAGTATGTCTCATGCTCAAAACCGAACATCGAGGCGACAAAACTCGTCGGAAACTGATCGCAAAGTTGATTCATCTCCCGCACATTGCCATTAAAGAATCGTCTCGCCGCGGCGATGCGATCCTCGCAGTTTGCCAGCTCCTGCTGTAAAGCGAGAAAATGGGCGTCGGCCTTAAGCGTAGGATACGCTTCCGCCACGGCAAACAGCCGCTTCATCCCGATTTGCAGCGCCTGCTCATCGACGGCCTGGCCGCTCGCCGGGCCGTTGTTGGCCATCGCCTTGTTTCGTAGTTGAATCACGAGTTCCAGCACCTCGCGCTCATGCTTCGCATAACCTTTCACGGTTTCGACCAAGTTGGGAATCAACTCGTACCGCCGTTTCAATTCCACATCGATGTCCGCCCAGCTTTCGCGAATCTGCTGCCGTACGCGCACAAGATGGTTGAACGTGGTGATGAACCACACGAGCGGCAAAATGATGATGCCGGCGAAAATGGCGAGAATCGCGTAGCCTTCCATACTGCCGTTTTAACGGGTCTTGAGGTCCGCGACGAGGTATTTCGGCCACAGGTTGAAGAATTTCTCCGCCCAGTCCAGTTGCTCACGGAATTCGGCCGCCGGCCACGTTCCGCTGCCGTCAGTCAGGCAACAGCAACCGCGGCCGATTTCAATGGTTGGCGGATTGCTCGCGAGCATAAATTCCATCATCGCCGGATGGATTACGTCGTAGGCGAATTTCTTATCCGAGCTCTTTACATGGAACCGCCTGCTGAATTCCGAAGATTCAAAATTGATGTCCGTAAACCCAAAAACATGGGCCACGGCGTCGAAAATGCCTTCGCGGCGGATTCGCAGATCCGGCAATGCGGGATATGGCAATTCAACGAGCAGATAGCTCAAGTGGTGATGGTCCGTGTGCGTCGTTTTGCCGTCGCTCGATGTCGTCTCGTAGTGGAAATCGCCCATTCGCGCGGGCCACGCGCCGCCGCCAAGCCGGACAGTTCCGCGAAGCGTGTTGTACGCGTACCGCCCGCTACCCTGACAGAACTCCGAAAACTGCGAGTACTGGTTATCAAACTCGTAGTCGGATTCGGGATCGAACTGCCAATTCAATTCCCGCGCCAGCGCCGCCATTTCGGCCAGCCGTTTTTGTTGTTGCTGATATGAGTAAATCGCAACAAGAATGACCGCAATGACCCCAGCGATGAACAGCAAGATGACGAATTGCTCATCCATGTATCAGTTCCCCCGGCCCGTGGGAGATGGCCACGTAGCGCCCCCCTCCCCCGATGGGAGAGGCCGGGGTGAGGGTGCCTTCAATCCCGCCGCTCGGATGCCCGCCAACTTCTACTTCAGACTCGCCAACAACTTTTTCCAGCGCACCCAAGCTTCGTCGCGCGCCTTACGATTGGCGTCCGTCGCATCCGCCATCTCCCCCAGTCGCATGAAGGCATGACCCGCGCCCTTGTACACCACTGGCTCGTATGTTTTGCCAAGCGAGTGCATCCGCTTTTCCACATCCGGTACCCGTCCGGAAATGCGGTAGTCGTTGCCCGCGTAGAAGCCATACACCGGGGCTTCGATCTTCTTGAGGTCGGCATTTTGCGACGGAGCCTCACCGTAGAACACAAATGCTGCCGCAATCTTCGGATTATGTGCCGCGTAGGCGAACGCCTTGCCTCCGCCCCAACAGAAGCCAGCGACCGCGACCGTCTTGTTGCCGGCGGTGAGGCTCTTGGCATACATGAACGCCGCATCTAAATCGGCGGTGACCTGCGGCTGCGGCAACTTGTAAATGGCCTGGATCGCTTTTTCTTCCGTGCCATATTCGGCCGTTCCGCCGCCGCCCGGCGCCGTGCCGCTCAGCAAATCGGGAGCGACCGCTACGTAGCCCGCCTCAGCCAATTGATCGGCCAGGCCGCGCACCCAATCGGTAAGGCCCCGATTTTCATGGATCACGAGTACGACCGTCGCTGGATGGTCAACCTGCGGATACACGACCCACGTATGCAGCTTGCGTCCGCCGGCTGAACCAATATCGACCCACTCACCATGCCGTGGCGACTTCTCCAATCGAGCCGATGGACTCGTCGGCCGCTCCGCCATCACTTGGCTCGAAACGAGCGACAGGAGCAATGCACTCAGTACTATTCGTCGTCGCATGGCACCCCTCCAATCGCGTTGGTACACCGAGAAAAGCGATTAGCGTCGCCGGCCACGCCGAATCTACCGCCGCTCCGGCCCGCCGTACTGCCAAATCGCTACGTCGTGGCCTTCCACGAATACTTCTCGCGCCGCCGCCGACTCATGTATTTCGTCGCCTCTTCATCGTCGACGAACTGCTCCTTCTCCGGATCCCAGTGCAGATCGCGGCCCAGCATCAGGCCGATGTTGCACAGATGGCAGCAGGTCATCGTCCGCACATGGGTCTTAACGTCCGAGATCGGAGTATCGCGGCTCGCCACGCAATCGAAGAAGTTCTGCATGTGATATGTCGGCTCCTTGCCGCGATTCAGTTTCACGACTGCTTCGTGCAGTTTCACCTTGTCCGCCTTGGTCATCTCCTCGACCGGCTTTCCTTTAAGGTCGCCCCGGTCGACAAAGATTCGGCCGTCCTCGCCTTCAAATAAGATACCATTGCCGAATTTCGTTTTGCCGTCCGGAGATGTGTACTCGTCGCACACGTGGATGTACGACCCGTCGGCATATTCCAAATTAATATCGAACTTGGTGGCCGTCTGATAACCGTTTTTGAGCTTCGCCTTGCTCGCGAAGTAGTCGAGCCAATTGAAGTGCTCAGGCACCACAGTGCCAAACTTTCCTTTGGCCGACACCCTTACCGGTCCTGAGTGATCGTGACCCAGTCCCCATTGGGCAATGTCGATATGATGCGCGCCCCAGTCGGTCATCTTGCCGCCCGAGTAATCGAAGAACCAGCGAAACTCTTTCCGCCGTTCTTCGGAGTAATCGGAAGGTTGCGCGCCGCCCACCCACATATCCCAGTTCAGTCCCTCGGGCGGCTTCGTGGCGGGGAATGGCCCGCCCGTCGGGCTGCCGCCGATCGCCACATGTGCGTTCACCTTCTTGCCCAGCCTGCCGCTCTTCACGATCGCAATCGCCTGCACGAACATTGGCATTTCCAAGCTCCGCTGCTGCGTGCCCACTTGAAACACGCGACCGCTTTTCTCCGCTTCCTTGCGAATGCGGAAGTTTTCGTCGAGCGTCAGCGTCAGCGGCTTTTCGCAGTACACGTCGCACCCCGCTCGCAACGCCGAAATCGCAATCGGCACGTGCCAGTGGTCGGGCGTGCCGATCGTCACAATTTGCGGCCGCTCGCGCTCCAATAGCTCGCGATAGTCGCTGTACATGGCCAATTTGTTGTTGAATTTGCTGCTGAAATTTGCCGCGTTGACCACATCCACATCGCACACCGCAATCATGCGGCCGAGCTTCGAAGCCTGAAAACCAATCTCGCTTCCCCGCGAAAATGCGCCGCGAACACCCCCCACGCCAATGGCTGCCACCGTCGGACGATTATCTTCCTTGTGAGTCATCCGCTTCGCCTGCGCCAGGCTATACGGGATTGCGGCCAGCGCACCGGCGGCAGCGGAACGTTTGAAGAATTCGCGACGATTCGTTTTCATGGCAGGTCTCCGCGTGGCTATGTAGGGTGGGCATTGCCCACCCTACGTTTCATTCAGTTGTAATTTGATAAATGCACGTGTGCCGATACGTCTTGCCGGGTTCCAGGATAACGGACGGAAAGTTTGGGTGATTGACCGAATCGGGGAAATGCTGCGTCTCCAGGCAAAGCGCACTGCGATAGTTATACGCTTTGCCGCCCTTGCCTTTCACGCCGTCCAGGAAGTTCCCGCAGTAAAATTGCAGGCCCGGTTCAGTCGTCGACACGGTCAGCACGCGGCCCGACTTCGGATCGCGTACCTTCGCCGCCAACGACAGCTCGCCGTCCCGCTTGTTCAGCACATAGTTATGATCGTACCCCTTGCCGGGCTTGTCGTTAAGCTCGTCGACCCGCTCGCCGATCTTGTGGAATCGGCGAAAATCAAGCGGCGTGCCATCCACCCGCGCGATCTTCCCGGTCGGGATCAACGTATCGTCGACCGGCGTGTAGTGATCGGCGTTGATCATCAACTCATGATCCAGAATCGTCGGTGATCCGGCGCCCGACAGATTGAAATATGTGTGGTTCGTCAGATTCACCGGCGTGCGCTTATCGGTCGTCGCCTTGTAGTCGATGCGCAGCGCGTTGTCGTCATTGAGTGTATAAGTAACCTGTACTTCGAGTTTGCCGGGGAAACCCTCTTCGCCATCGGGACTGGCGTATTGGAATGTCACTCCCCGTCCGTCGCCATGCTCGAACGGCGTCCAAACCACTTTATCCAGGCTCCGCGCCTCGCCGCCGTGTAGTGTGTTGGGACCGTCGTTCTTGGCGAGCGTGTATTCCTTGCCATCAAGCGTAAACTTGCCGTTCGCGATTCGATTCGCAACGCGGCCAATTGTTGCGCCGAAATACCCGTTGCCCTTCGACTCGTAACCCGCCACGTCGTCGAAGCCGAAAACGACGTCAGCCATTTGGCCGTTTTTATCCGGCACATGCCACTCAGCCAACGTCGCCCCACGCGACAGCAGCTTGATCGACACCCCTTTGTCGTTCGTAACCGTATACGCCTTTACCGGAGTGCCGTCCGCTGTTTTGCCGAAATCCGTCACTTTCACCTCTGCTCGCACAGGCGCCATTTCCACCGCAAACAGCAGCATTGCCGCCCAAAAGCCGGTCCAGGCTGCCTTTCGGCGCGTTCGCCCCAGCACCAGCCCACACGTGCCCAGATTCATCTCACCGCCTCATCAGTTGTCGGAACGATGTCCGTTATGCCGGATTTGTGTCGATTGTAGCTGCCACATCTGTGCCACGCCACTGTTTTGCCGCGTCGACGCTCGCGGTTTAGCTTAACCCAATCCTCCCACGTGGATGGAAAATCCCCGATCCCCGCGCTATCATAGTGCCGCGTCCGTATCACTTTCATTCGCGGGAACGCAAACATGTTCGAACGATTTGTTCGCTCACGGACCGCAATCATCACGATCGCCGCGCTTTCAGTGCCTGGAAGCGTCTTTCACATTGGTCGCGCCATGGCCGCCGACAGCGCCGCCTCGACCGTCGGCCACGTCGAAAGCCTCGACCCAGCCCTCGATAAGCTAGTGCCACCCAGTGCCAACATGGAAGTAATTGCCGATGGCTTCGCCTGGTGCGAAGGGCCTGTTTGGGTTCCTAGGATCTCACCTCCTCACCAGCGAAACGCCGCGGGAGACGGCTTTCTCCTTTTCTCTGATATTCCCAACAACTCCATCATGCGCTGGGACGCTCAATCGGGCTGCAGGCTCTTCTTAAAGCCGTCCGGCTATACCGGCGCTCAGCCACGCGGCGGCGAATCGGGCTCCAACGGACTTGTGCTCGACCGGAACGGCCGCCTCATTCTGTGCCAGCATGGCGACCGGCGTGTCGCGCGGCTCGATTCGTCACATGACAACCCGCAACCGAAATTCGTCACGCTCGCCGATCGCTACGACGGCAAACGCCTCAACAGCCCAAACGATGCGGTCGTCGACTCCCACGGCGCCATCTACTTCACCGATCCTCCATACGGCTTGGAAAAAGGAGTCGACGATCCCAAGAAAGAACTCGCGTTTTATGGCGTGTACCGCATCGCGCCCAACGGCAAGCTGCAACTGCTCACATCCGATCTTGAGCGCCCCAACGGCATCGCGCTTTCGCCCGATGAAAAGACGCTCTACATATCCAACTCCGACGACCGGCGCCCCGTTATCATGGCATATCAATTGAAGAAGGACGGCACGCTTGGCGAGGGCCGCGTCTTCTTCAACGCCCGCAACTTGGCCGGCAAACCAGGCGCATGCGACGGCATGACCGTCGATGCGCACGGCAACCTGTTTGCCACAATCCCCGGCGGCGTCGGCATCTTCACACCCGACGGCAAACAACTCGGCCTCCTGGCTACCGGCGACCGCACCGCCAACTGCGAATTCGGCGAAGACGGCTCAATGCTCTTCATTGCCGCCAACCATCGCATCCTACGCATTCGCACCACGACCAAAGGCATCGGCTTCTGACAAAGAATGAGCGAATGGCCGAGGAGGACAACGGGAAATCAACGCATCAAACATCAATAACAAATCTACCCCTCTCCCATTCCCTTCCTCCCGTCTGCCGCATACCATTTCCACGTTGGCCGACGCTTCTTTCACCGTCTTTATTGGGAGGACGAACCATGCATATTCTTGGCTGGATCGTGTTTGGTTTGATCGTGGGTGCAATCGCCCGCCTGTTGATGCCCGGCCGCCAACCAATGGGCATCATCCTCACCATCCTCCTCGGCATCGCCGGCTCATTTTTCGGCGGCTGGATCGGCACGCTTCTGCACGGTCATCCATTGACGACCGCCGAACCTTCAGGCTGGCTCGGTGCAATCATCGGCGCGTTCCTGATCCTGTTCCTCTACGGCCTGTTCGCCAACCGTAGCACGAACGCCCCTTAGCATCGGCGACCCATCGCAGTTCGTTTTGCCGCCGACGCGCAGCGGAACGCGGCTTAGCGTCGGCGGCCACGCCAAATCTACCGCCGCTAACCAAAACCATTCGCTAACGCCCCTAACGCGCACCTATCTTTCACGCCTCTCTTGACATCTACTGGAACAACAGTAGAATCACGGCTGTTGCTACTAGAAGACCAGTAGAAAGCGACCGGGGGCCTGTCCCCATTTTGCTCTCATTAGCAACCCCAACCGCTTGTTCGCCAGCAAAATGGGACTGTCCCCCCTCACGCAGGAAATTGGCCGCCCCATGCCCAATCCCCCACCCACCGACCGCGAGCTCGAAGCGTTGAAAGTCCTTTGGGACCGCGGCGAAGCCACCGTCCGCGAGCTGGCCGACGCCATGAACGCCAACGCCGCGAAAAAGGTGACAGCTCGGTCTGAGCGCGGCGACGAGCTGGCCTACACCACCGTCCTCAGCCTGTTGCAGGTGATGGAACAAAAAGGCTTCGTCACCCATCGCCGCGCCGGCAAAGCCTACGTCTACGTCCCCCGCGTCCAGCGCCAGTCCACCATCCGCCGAATGGCCCACAACTTTCTCAATAAAGTCTTCGACGGCGCCGTGGATGAATATCTCGTCCACGCCCTCGAATCCAAACGGCTCTCATCCGACGAGCTCGACCAGCTCGAAGCCATGCTCGCCGAAGCACGCCAGCGCTCCACTACACGCCGCCCCAAGGGAGGCCGAAAATGAGCCACGCGATTCAATCGTACGCCCAGTGGTTGGCCGACTACTATTTGCTGTCCACCGCTCTTTTGGCGCTGACGCTAATCGCCATCGCCGTATTGAAACAGCCCGCTCAGCGACTGGCCGTTGCGAAATCCAGTTTCGTCGCATTAATTCTGCTGGCCCTGTTGGTCGCAGCGCCCGGTTGGTCCGTCGTGCACCTCCTCACTTCCGCACCAACGAAACCATTCGTCCATTCGACGTTACCAGATTCAGCCACCCCTACCATTGCCAGTGACCAACTGCCACGCATCGATACGGACCCAGTCGTTGTCAGCAATCCGAACATCGCTCCCCCTCTCCCTCCGGGAGAGGGCCCGGGTGAGGGTACCTTGGCTCACATCTCCTGGCCAACCATATTCGCAATCGTACACTCGTCCGGCGCCGCTTGCGTCTTCGCATGGCTCCTCCTCGGTTGGCTCGCCGCCCTCCGCCTCTGCCGCACCGCCCTCCCCGCGCCACCACACGTTTCCGCGATACTACACCAACTCATCGAATCAAACCACGCACGACCAAATCGCGTGCAACTGTTCACTCACACCCGCATCGACGTCCCCGTCGCACTAGGCATCTGGCATCCAACAATCGTCTTGCCGGTAAGCTTCATAGAGGGCCAGCATGATCGGCGACTGGCTCAATTTGCGCAGTCTTCGGAGCAAATTGTGCCTGTCCCCCAAAACGATCGGGGACTGGCCGGGCACCATCGTCGCGATGGTCGTGCGGAGTCCGCGGAGCAAAATGTGCCTGTCCCCCTCGCGGAACGCGAAATCACCTCCATCCTCGCCCACGAATCCACCCACATCGCCAACCGCGACCTGCAATGGGTCGCCCTCGCGCGCATCTTGCTCGTCGCCCTTTGGGCCAACCCGCTCTTCTGGCTCACCCGCCGCCGCTTGCGCCTCGACCAGGAATCCCTCGCCGACGCCGCAGCCGCCCAACTCACCACCCGCCAGCAATACGCCGAACAACTCGTCGCCTGGGCCCGAAACATCTCCACATTCTCTGCCCTAAACCTCTCCTCCGCCGTCGGCCTGTGGGAACGCCCGTCTCAGCTCCGCCAGCGCGTGGCGATCCTACTCAACGACCGCATCACGGTGCTACGAAATTGCTCGCGCCGCTGGCGGTTCGCGACCGTCATCCTTGCTTTGGGCGCGGCGATCGGGCTCTCGTTGATCACGATGCAGCCGGCTCACACAGCCCCGCCGCCCCATTCCAATTCGGATCATGCCGCTACTCCCAACCCGCCACCCACCGGCACGCTGACGATTCGCTTCGAATACGACGGCACGCCCCCGGCGCCGAAAGAAATCAAGGAAGGGGGTTGGCGAAACAAGTTAGATAACCGCGTGATGCGCACGTTCAATGTCGAGAAGCGCGTCGGGGCGAAAGTTTTCGATGAATCCCTCGTCGTCGGCGAGGATCGCGGGATCGCGAATGTCCTTGTCTGGGTGCGAAGCCGGGACATTCCAGTGCCGTCGCCCCAAGAACTGCCACCGGTCACCATCACATACGAGCAAGGTCGTCTTTCACCGCATGTGCTCGCGTTTCAATCGCCGCGCCGGCTCGTTATGCGAAACGAGGGAAACGAAGCCTGCGGTTTTCAATATGTGGGTGGTGGCTTTAGCCTTCTCGTTCAGAAAGGCAAAGAAGCGTCGTTCGTCATAAAGCCTGTCCGCATTCCAGAGCCCATAGCGAGCATCATCGAACATTGGCGCAGCGGTAGCGGATACGTGCTACCCTTGGCGCATCCGTTCGTTGCGGTGAGCGATAAACATGGCGTCGGCCGCATCGAGAATCTGCCGCCCGGCAACTGGGAATTTCAAGTCTGGCACGAACGCCCCGGCTGGG
>DASZZA010000883.1:0-3095 GCA_035545135.1 Lacipirellulaceae bacterium
GCACGCGAGAACCGTCGGGCAGACGGGCATCCATGCTATGGTTATCGTCGTCGATCGACCGGCCCGTGTACTCGGCGATATTTCGGGCCGCTGCGATCAGTAACGCGGGGCTGTCAAAAGCAAACTCTGAACGATTCAGCCGGCCATCACGCTCAAAATAGACGGTCTTATGGCCGTTAATCAGTATTTCTGTCACCGAAGGGTCGTCCAGCAGCGGCAACACGGGTTCTAAGAAATGGCGGACTGTTTCGGAATAGATTTCTTTCGTGTCCATATGAGCGGGGAGCACGGAGCAATGAGCACGGAGTAAAAACACTCGCCACCGCTTCACTCAGTCGGCAGCGGGGGCGGGAAATCAGCACGCGGCGTATCGACATTTCGCGAGAACGCTATTGTAACACGATGCCGTCCGCGTCGTATTATGCTAGAAAGTTATTTGTCGAATGAAATTGAGCTGAGCATGGAGCAAGCATTCTTACTCCCTGCTCGTCCGCTCCTTGCTCCCTGCTCATTATGAACCAGCATCCGGCATACGAGCTTTTCGAGGAATTGGGCCGCGGCTCCAATTCGGTCGTCTACCGCAGCTACGACCTGTCGTTGGGGCGCGAGGTAGCCATCAAAGAGCTCGATGAGAGTAGCCGGCGCGATCCGCGTCAACGCGAACGCTTTTTGCGTGAAGCCCAGTTCCTGGCACAGTTCGAACACGACAATGTCTTGCGCGTCTATTCGGTCGATACCGAGCGCGGCTGGATCATCATGGAATTGATGAAGGGCACGTTGGCGTCGCTCATCGCCGCCGGTCCCAGCAATCCCGACTTGGTTCGCAGCATTCTCAAGCAGACGCTCGATGCATTGGTGTTTCTGCATGAAAAAAACAAAGTTCACGGCACCGTACGGCCAACCAATTTGCTGATCAATGAAGCAGGCCGCGTTAAACTAAGCGAATTCGAGCAGACCGACATCGGGGGCGAGCTGCGAGCGCCTAAGGGAAGCAAGAAGTATTTGGCGCCTGAACTGATTCGACCCGAATTCGGTGAGTTCGGACCGCCGCTCGACCTGTATTGCCTGGGGTTTACGGCGCTCGAGTTGCTTAAGGGACCGCAGTTCGACAGCCTTTTCCCAGGAACTGGCAAAGGGGCGATCGATGCCGATATGGCCTGGCTTCGTTGGCACAGTTCACCCGAAGAGCTGGCGTCGACGCACAAGCTCGTTAAGGGCATCCCAGACGACCTGGCTCATGTGCTGGATCACATGCTCAAGAAGCATGTGGCGGACCGGCCGCAATCGGTGCAGGAGGTGATCAGCGAACTGGTCGATCGTCCCTTGATCGCGGTCCCGGTGGCCGGCGCGGAAACGGAAGAAGGCGATGCAGCCGAGCAGGGCCCCGCCGGCGCGGCGGTCGTGCGCACCTTGGCCACGCCGCAAATGCTGACGCCTCGCGGCGCGAATCCAGTTGCTAGTGCGGGCGACCTTGCAAAGCCGCGTTCGGCGGCTGCCGCAAAGTCGGCTGGCGCGGCGAAGTCGTCGAATCCAACCACGGCCAAACCGGCCCCGGCTCGGTTCAGTAAGGACTGGTTCAACCAGGAACTGGGCCGACCGTACGTACTTTACCCATTGTGTGCGGCGATGATCATCGGCGCGCTTTGGTTCGTGTTTGGCGGCTCGTCGGGCGGCAGCGCAAGCATTGGCGCAGCCTCTAAAGGCGATGCCGCGAAGCAAGCCGTTCCAGCAATCATTCCTGTGAAGTTCGACATCACGCCGGATTCAAAGGGCCTGGAAGTGGCTGAAGGCAACGTCAAAATCGCGCCGGCGATCGACGGGAGCTATGGTTTCCCGCCGGGCCGTCATGCGGTCGTGTTTCGGAAGGAAGGTTTTCAACCGCTCACTCACGAATTCGACATATCGCCCGAGCACAAAACGTTTGCCGTAAAACTGGAGCCCGTCGTCAAGTTCGTGGACGTCACTATTCAAGTTACGCCTGCGACCGCGCAACTTAAAACCGGCGGCGTTACCCGCTCCCTGACTAACGGGGCATACACCGAAAAAGTCGAACAAGGTAAGCCGCTTGCGGTCGAGGCCAGCCTCGATGGATTCGTGACGATTTCGCGAACCATCTCGGTGGACGAACTGAAGACCCGTGGCAATAAGGTGATGCTCAAGTTGGAGCGTGAGAAGCCGCACCTGCCGGCGACCCTCGTTGCGAAACCGGGCGCGGCAATTGACCCAGTATTGCAAGTGCCGGTTCGCGTACTAGCTGCCCGGCTCGGCGACAAAGAACCAATGGAACTCGTGTTGGTGCAGCCTGGCACTTATAACTTCGGGGCGCCGCCGGCCCGGCGACGCCGCAACGAGCTGCCACAGCGCTCGGTGCGCATCGAACAGCCGTTCTACATCGCCCTGACCGAAACCACGAATGCTCAGTACGACCACTTCTTTGAAGCGGAAGGCACTGCCAAAGCGGGCGATCGATGGCAGAAGGCGTCGCAGAAGTGGGCCAAGCCGTTACATCTCGATCCGATAAAAAATCACCTGCCGGTAACGAACGTGTCGACCGACGAGGCACGGGCGTTCTGTACCTGGGTCGGCGGCGAATTGCCGGCGGAGATTCAATGGGAGAGTGCTGTTCGAGGTCTGCACGACGACGGATTTCCGTATCCGTGGGGCAGCGCCCCGCCGGGACGCGATCGTTGCCGGATCTTTTATGGCGAAAAACTGGAGCTTGGTGAAGGCGGGCCCGTGCCCGTCGAGCAGCTTGCCGCAGGTGCGAGTCCGCTCGGTTTGCTCCACGCAATCGGTAATGCGGCTGAGATTTGCAAAGATAGCGAGCATCCGGACCAGTTCGTTGTACGCGGATGCAGCATCACGACCGCGAATATCGACGACGTGCGAGTCACTTGGCGCGGCCATTGCGATCCGCGCGGTGAAGAGTCGAACGGCTTTCGCGTCATCTTTCCAATCACGGTCAAATCGCCCAACGGTGCAGTGAACTACGAACCGGGAAGCGGTAGACACAGTGCTCCGGATAGCGCTTCGGTGAGTTTGACGACGCCGCTTGGCTTCTTGGTGTCGATTCCTTGGAAGACGGTAGCAATCGC
>DASZZA010000884.1:0-4145 GCA_035545135.1 Lacipirellulaceae bacterium
GTCCCATCCGTCATATCGAAGCCGGTCATATTGCCGACTCGACCACCGACGACAATCGTCCCCTTCTGCATCAAGAGTCCGACTTCGTCGCCGACATTGCCGTCAACGACGATGGTACCCCCCCTCATTCCTCGCTCCGACCCACGATACGCGCCGCCCACCAGATGGCCCGCATTTCCTCGGACATGAATTAGTCCGCCTCGCATTTCGCAGCCGACGCAATCTGCGGCGTCGCCTTCTACGCGAATCTCGCCGCCTCGCATTTCGCTGCCCGGATGCCTGCCAACTGCCCCATGGACGTGAATCTGGCCACTTCGCATGTGAGCGCCGACCCAATGGACGCGCGCGAGATCGCCATTCAGCTCGAACCGCTCGTCGCCAGCGCCGCCGGATACTGAAAACAGTTCCGCGAGCGGAATCTTCTGGTTGCCGTGAAAGATCTCGAATCGTTCGATGTCGCTCAGCGACTTTCCTTTAGCCCAGTCGGGCGTAAGACCTTCTATCTCCACAGGCAGTGACGTCTGGCCGAAGTATGTAAGCGTGATCGCCATTGGTTCAGGGTCTATACTAAGAGCCTATCCCATTACCCCCTCTCCCGCTGGGAAAGGGTCGGGGGCGCCCTCACCCTGCCCTATCCCAATGGTACACGGTTCTGGGATAGGCACTAAAAGAGCGTGGCGCCGATTGTATTTACTTGTTCATTCCAAAACCATCCACCGACGGCGGAATGCGAAAAGGTGTGATCATTCTTTGCGGCGGCAAGTCGAGCCGAATGGGGCGCGATAAGGCTACTTTGCCCTTTGGGCCGGAGCTGATGCTGCAGCGTATCGTGCGACTCGTTAGCCATGCCGTACCGATGAACAACATAGCGGTTGTCGCCGCGCCTGATCAGTCGTTGTCGCCACTGCCGGGCGACTTGCTCGTTGCCCGCGACGCCGAAGCGTTTCGTGGCCCGCTCCAAGGTCTCGCGACGGGCCTTCACGCCGTTGGCGATCGCTTCGATGCCATATACCTGACTGGGTGCGATGTTCCGCTCCTGGTCCCGGCAATGGTTGATTGGATGTTCCATCAGTTGGGCACGTTCGACATCGCGGTCCCAGTTGACCGCGAACGTCATTATCCATTGGCAGCCGTGTATCGCCCGCGCGTGCTTCCGCACATCCAAACGCTTTTGAAAGCCGGTCGCCTGCGTCCGGTATTCTTGTTCGACAAAGTGCGCACTCGCGAGATACCCGTCGACGAATTGCGCGTAGCCGATCCGCAACTCTCGACGCTTACGAATGTGAATCAATGGGAAGATTACCTTTCCACGCTAAATGCCGCTGGGCTGTCGTTGCCGGACGATGTCCGCTCAAACCAGTCGCCGGCAAACTAGCGAGACCGGACATCGACCGTTATAACAAAGCGGTGCGAAACTTCCTTCATTTCTTGCGAGTACCTACGATGTCGACCACCCAATTCACCGGTGTAGCTGCCAGTTTGTGCCTGATGCTGTCCGCATTCGCATGCGTTGCCGACGCGGCGCCGGCCCACAACCCATCCGGTTTCAAAGGCAAATTGGGCCTTCAGCTTTACAGCTTGCGCGAACAATTCGCGAAGGATGTGCCCGGGACGCTCGATGAGGTGCGCGACTTCGGTTTCAAGTACGTCGAGCTGGCCGGCACATATGGCCTCTCGCCGGCAAAGTTCAAGTCCGAGCTTGATTCCCGCGGCCTAGTACCCGTGAGCGCCCACTATCCCTATGAGCGATTCCGCGACGACATCGACGGCATCGTGCGAGACTCGAAGACACTCGGTCTAAAGTACGCAGGTTGTGCCTGGATTCCTCACCAAGGCAAATTCACCGAAAAAGATTGTCGCGCAGCGGCCAAGGTTTTTAACAACGCCGGCGAGGTGCTTGCGCGGCACGGAATTACATTCTTCTATCACACACACGGCTACGAATTTCAGCCATACGAATCGCAAACGCTCTTCGATTTGCTCCTGACAGAGACGAAACCCGACGCGGTAAGCTACGAAATGGATATCTTCTGGGTGGTGCACGGCGGGCAAAACCCTGTCAGCTTGTTTCAGAAGTACGGCGATCGTTTCAAACTGGTCCACTTGAAAGACATGAGACCCGGCACACCGACCCGATTGCTAACCGGCAGTAGCGACGTGCGAAACGATGTCGCGATGGGCCAGGGAACGATCGATTACCACCGGATTCTGCCAGCCGCGCAAAAGGCCGGGGTGAAGTGGTATTTCATCGAAGACGAATCGCCCTCCAGCGAAACGCAAATTCCGCAAAGCATTCGCTATCTGAAACATGTAAAATGGTGAGCCGTCACGGCGTTGCGCGGCAAGTTCGGCACTTATCGAGACGACTGAAACCGAAGCTTCGCCGCTAACGCTTATCGCTTTGGGGCGCCAGCGGTGTACTCAATGTCGTCGATGTACAGCTTAACCATCTGTCCACCGGCCGCCGCGGTAAACATGCCGAAACGATCGAAGTCGGCGCCGTGCAACTTCATTCTGTTCTTCAAGTGAAGCGTGATCGACTGCTTGTCTAGAGTTACGCGAACCGCGCCGCTGCCGTTATCGGCCGCAGGATCGTAGATGATCGACCACTTTTGTCGCTGGCCTTGCGACATCACCGGCCCGCCATCGGCATCGACGTGGGTACCGTCGCGGGTTGTAACGACCGGCTGGAAGTAATGGCCAACACGTGTGGGGCCGCCGATGTGGACGCCCAGGAAATTTCCGGAATCGACCGGCGGCTCATCCTTGTTCGTGCTGTCGAACCAGCCAAGGAACATATCCGAATCTGGTCCGCCGGATCTTAGAATCACCTTGCCGCTTGCTTCAAGCCGGTTTTCGAGGCTCAGCCGACCGACTCGATCGGCATAGTACGCATACTTGCCTCCTCGCCAAAAGGTGCCGCCGATTTCGCCTGGCTTGCCGCCCGCATAGTTGGTGTCGCTGAACCCGAAATTGTGCGCGCCGCCGACATCCTTTTCTCGGTAGCTCGTGATATTGCGTATCGCGTCCCAATTAGGATCCTGTGAAAAGTCCTGTGACTTTCCCAGGTAATTAAGATCGTCGAAGTAGATAACTGCCGTCCCACCGGGCTTCATTGCGTTCATCAAACCGAAATGATCGAACGTCGTTCCCTGGTTCTTGAAGCCCGCCGGCAGATCGACCACGAACGACGTCGTATCGGGAAAGTGACTGCGAATTTCCTGCTTGAACCGGGCAGGAAGGTTTTTTTGCTCTAGCTCGCCCGGCTTGGGGGCGTCACCATGAAACGTGAACGTGAATTGCCCCTTCCCTTTGGCGCTTTCCGGGTCGTAATTCAAGTTCCAGGTATATCGTGTACCATCGGCGCGAAGTGGCGTGGGGCGGTATTTGCCCGAAACGAACGGCGTGACGAACGTGCCACACGATTGATTCTTGCCCGTGATCAGCCGCACCGCCAGGCGCGCGCCCGTCTTCTCGCAATCAAAATCCATTCCCAACGAGCTGATCGGTCGCCCGCTCGAGCCAGGCTGGTCGGCACGGAAGAAACCGAAAAACAATCCCGCCCCTCCGCTCGTCTTCGTCAAGCAAAACGTGCCCGATGCACTAACCTTGTCGTTCAGCGTCAACGGCCGAATCCTGTCGGCATAGTAGGCAGGTTCCGACGCCCGCGTGACCTGGCCTCCCATCTCGCCGCGCGCCGCGCCCGCGAAATTCGAGAGGCTGTAGCCAAACTCTTGGATCACGATTGGCCGGTGATCGGGCACGATGCGATTGTTGTAACCCTCCCAACCAGGATCGCAATCGAATGACTCGAACTTGGCCGCTGATTTGGTCGGTGCTGCCGCACTGGCTATTGATGCGAAAATCGCCGAAATGACTAGAACCAGTTTCAAAACCGATCGGGGACTGTCCCCTTTTGCGGCGTCTTCGGAGCAAAAGGGGACTGTCCCCCTACCCCAGAGCCGTTTTGAGACTGCTCCTAACATCGCCGCGCCGATCCAACAGCAGATTCGCGCTTTCCGCCTAATTGTCGTATGGATGGTCATCGGCGCCTCTTGATAGCCGTTCGCTAACATCCTTGATGCATCAGTGTCTCACGCGTCGCGTATACGAGCAACCCGCTGCCGTAAACGACGACGATCAAG
>DASZZA010000885.1:0-3664 GCA_035545135.1 Lacipirellulaceae bacterium
TGGCTTCTGCTGTTGGGATTGCTGTTTGATGGTTGCCGCAAGAGTGGACCGGAGCTTGCCCCGGTAAGCGGGCATGTCACGCTGAATGGACAGCCTCTGGAAAACGCGGACATCGTGTTCCAGCCAGACAATGGGAAATCGCCCGCAGTCGCTCGAACGGACGCGGAGGGGCGCTATGAGCTCGCATATAAGCGGGGGGTGGTGGGCTGCCCGGTTGGGCAAAATACCGTGCGGATCCGGGTATCCAAAGAAGTAGTGCGTAACCCGCCGCACATTGCGGCACGATTTAACTCGAAATCGGAGCTTCACCGCGAAATCAAAGCCGGCCAGAACAACTTCGACTTCGATGTAACGACCGAAGGCAAATGAACCCGTCGTCGGCCGCGGAAGATGTGCTCAGCTGCAGTTTCGAGGTCTACAATAGCGACGGTGGATTCAAACGCGATCGATATCACTACAGCTTGTTCATGTGCTGCCAAGGCATGTACCCAATGGGCAACCCGTATTGGGAGCAATTTTTACCGCGCACGATACGGGCAGTTCTCAACCACCAGCAACGCGACGGGTCCTGGAAAGCCGAGAGCAATCAGCGTGACCGCCGCTACGGAAACGCCTACACAACGGCACTGGTCGTCCTCGCGCTTGGCGCGCCGAATCAACTGCTGCCTATCTTTCAGCGATGATAACGCCGCGAGCCCTTCACACGCGTAAAAAGATCCGCTTACGGTACAGCAGGTAAAGCATGAACCACTCAACGACCACGACAGCGATGGCTAAGAGGAGCGGTTGATACGGGGCGGTATACTTGTACGGGGCAATATATTTCAGTACCCCATCGAAAAAGAAATGTGCTGTATACCCAAAGTCGATAAACTTCTGCGACATATAGATTAGTATCGAGTTGCTGCCGATGACCACCAGCGGCAAGGTCCAAGCTCGAAAGTGCCACACATCGATGACCAAGTAGAACGCGGCGAGCAGCAGTAGGCTCCAGCCGGCACAATACAGCACGAATGAACTGCTCCACAGATTCTTGTTGATGGGAAAATTATTGTTCCACAACAAGGCGAGGCTGAGACTCATAAGGCCCGCAACAACCATCCACAGTGTTTTGGTGTAACCGCTAGAGCGTTCACTCTTCAAGAGTTGACCTGTAAGTACACCGGCCAGCGCGGTGCCGATTGCTGGAATGGTGGAGAGAATGCCTTCGGGGTCACGGAGAGCCGTGTCCACAACGCCGGTCGGGGGGTGCGCAACAGGATGGAGCAGGACACCTGGGAGCAATTTGCCATCGATGTAATCGGCCAGGTTGTGTCCCGGCGCAAGGTCGCCCGCACCAAACCCCGGCACGGGAATGAACTTCATGGCCGCCCAATACCCCACTAGCAGCCCGACGAGCCAAACGATGCGGCCCCGTACGCTGGTGTTGAGCACGATGAGCCCGGCGAACATGTAAGCCAATCCGATTCGACCCAACACGCTAGGGTACCGCATCGTTGCCCAATCGAACTTCAACAGTCCGTTGTAGATCATACCCAGCAGCACTAGTACTAGTCCGCGAATGATTACATGGCGGTACAATTCGGCTTTGCTCGCCCCGTGTGCGATGCGCTTTTTGAACGAGAACGGCATCGCGACGCCGGCAATGAACAGAAACAGCGGAAAGATGAGGTCATATGGCGTAAATCCGTTCCATTCCGTATGGCGCATCTCGTCGCGGAATGCGGCCAGCCAATGCCAGCCTGTTGCATCGGCGGCTGCGGCGACGATGACCGTGCCGCCGATGATCCAAAACATGTCGAAACCGCGGAGGGCGTCCAGGCTTATAAGGCGCCGATCGCGTGGCGGCGCAGTAATTTCGCTCGGCAGATTACCGGCCATGGTGATGTTCTCCTGCCAGCCGAATAATTGATGATCGTTGGAATAGGTGGCGCTATTGTCGCTTCGCAACCTCGGGATGTCCATAAGTTTGTCTGTCAGGCCGGCGCGCCCCGGACGAATCACTATAATGGCGGCTACTGTTTACACGTCATCACGAGCTGATTTTGACATCCGGGCGAGCGAGACTCCCGCCGAGCTGGATACTTTCCAGACGCGGCTCAGCAGGGCCTTCGCCCTCCGATCAACAGCACATGCAAATCTCGACAATCAGCGGGAAGTCGGCGAGTCCACTCGGCCTGGCCGCGCATCCCGAGCAAGACCCTGGCTGCGTTGAGAAAGCGTTCGCGTCGGGAATCAATTTCTATTTCTTCTACGACCTCGGGCTTAAACCCTTTGTCGAGGCACTGGATAGTCTGGCCGACAGGCGCCGCGACGACGTCGTCATCGCCAGTGGAAGCGGTGCGCGGACCACGAGCGGATTGCGTGCAGCGCGACGCAAACTCTTTGCGGCGGTTGGAACGGAAATCGTCGATATCTTTTTCGCCGAGTACGTCCATCCTGGCGAAAGCGCGGCAGCAATATTCGACAGCGGCGGCGTTCTCGATGAACTGCAGCGGTGGAAGGCGAACGGCGCCATTCGTTTCGTCGGCGCGACCGCACACGATCGAGCAATTGCTCGACGGTTGGCCGAAGATCCACGGGTCGACGTTCTGATGCACCGATTCAACATGGCCCACCGGAAGGCGGCGGCCGAAGTTTTTCCGTCGGCGTTGGCGGCGCGAACGCCGATCGTGGCCTTCACGGCGACGCGCTGGGGCAGCCTTCTAAAACCGAATCGCATGTGGTCCATCCCTCCGCCCACCGCGGCCGATTGCTACCGATATTGTCTTGCAGAAAAATCCGTGCAGGTCGTACTTACGGCGCCGAGATCGGTTCACGAACTCGATGAAAACGCATCCGTGTTGAGCATGCGGCCGATGGCTGATGGTATGCGCCGCCACTGGGAAAAGTTTGGCGACATCGTGTACGAAGGTAGCGGCGGATCGGCGGGCGCCTATGAATCGCGCTGGCCTTAAAGAAGCATCCAGCAGTCAACGGCGGAAAACGGGGTTACGCGCCCTTGCGTCTCGGTGTAGCACGCATGAAATGGTGCGTGTGTTTTAGCGCGATGATTCCGAGCAGGGGCAGGGAGGCAGCCCTCGCCCTGTCTTTCGTTTTGAATCGCACGTCGCTGCCGGAGGCAAGTGACTCGAACAAGTCGGCGGACGTGCGGTCCGTCTTCGGTTGCAAATAAATCCCGCACGTCCCAATTGTACCCAACCGGTGGGAATCGCTGCCGACGGTGAGGCGCTTGCCAATAACCGCTGCGTATTCACTCGCGCGTAAGTTTGCTTGCCGATTGACGCCGCCGTTATACAACTCGATCGCGTCCACAGCGTCCTCGATCGCTCGCACGAATTGTTGACCGCGTCGGCCGTGCTGGTATTCGATCGACTTGCGGCCCAACGCAAACGGATGGGCCAGGGAAACGAAAGCGCCCATTTCCCTAGCGACCGCCAGGCATCGTTCGCTGCGAATCCATGACCTCACCATGAAGCGCGACCGCCGATACGGCTCGACGGCATTGCGGTAAAGATCTTCGAGCTCCGCCGGTGATGCAAAATACACCAGCAGGTCGACGCCCTCTTCCGTCCCAACTTCGATGCCGGGAATCATCGGCACGCGCTCGCGCTCACACGCTTCCACCGCCCCACGGATTTCGTTGTGGTCCGTAATGGCCAGT
>DASZZA010000886.1:0-7108 GCA_035545135.1 Lacipirellulaceae bacterium
ATATGCTCCAGTAGCAAACTTTTTGCATTGGCGAAAACCTGCCGCCGCACACGGGGGATGCGGCGACAGGCATTTCGCCAAGGCAGTTTTAGCCCCGACTCCACGGCGCAAATCAGCGTTTCGTCGACCTCCGACCGAGGCATATGCCTAAGGCCAACAGGCCGAACGCCAACGTACTTGGTTCGGGAATATTCGTGACATAAAATCCGTCGCTACGGAACTGGTAGTTCATCGGTGCGCCACCGATAAACGAAACGGCTGTATTCGCGGTGCTTCCGACGTCGCTTGTCCAACCCACCAATTTCAACTCGCCGATGGGGCCAGGCACATAGCCGGAAGTGTCGATAACGAGCGACCCGCCATGGGTAAAGGCTCCGTTAATGTCGAGCAAGTCATAGCCAACTCCAGGCAAGGTGGAGGCCGACAAATCGCCGATCTCGAGACCGACGGTCATGCCGGTATTGTCCCAATTGCCAGCGACATTGATTAAGCCGGGTGAGCTTCCTACGTTTACCTGAGCGCCGGCGGCCCCGCTGACATTGCCGACAATGTTGCCACTCCCCATGAGCACTGCATTCGAATTGAGAAACAACCCGTTGGCGAAGGTGTGGGTTCCGTTGTCGTTACTGCCTGTTTTCTTCATGATAAAGGTAGCCGCGTTTGCGCCGCCATCTCCCACGGCAAATTGCGACCCGTTTGCGATGTTGGAATTGACGGTCTTCACGGTCCCGCTGTTGAAGCTGATGGACGACGTACCGGCGCCCGTTGCCGCGAGCGTGCCTTCGATGTAAGCCGAATCTGGAACACTGAAGAAATCGCTCAAATCGACGTTGCTGTTGGTAATGGCGACGTCTCCGCGGATGGCTTCGATACCGGTTCCCGCAAGGGTGCCGTCGTTAATGATGAGTTGGTTTCCCGTACTTGCTGCGCCAACGCCGAGGCGGAACTTGCTCCCACCCAGCACCGAGCCGCCATTATCGATTTGTAATGTATTGTTAACGCCGGCCATTCCGATCTGAGACTGAGTGCCAACACCCGTCAAAGTAAGCGTCGATCCGCTACCGGAGACAAGTGTCTTATTGTCGGTCGCACCGGTAGTAATGCCCATCAACGTATGAGAGGCTGTAACGGTGCCGCCGTTGAGAATGTCCACCTCGTTGTTGGTTGCGTTGGCAGCTCCAGCGCTGTGGCCAACACCGAGATAATTGGCGGTAACGAGCACTCCCGTGTCCGTCACGTAGAGCCGTCCGTTGCTCGAGCCAACAAGGCCAAGGGTTGTTTGACCCGAGGTTGTCACTTTTCCACCGTTGTGAATCGTAAACGTGGAATTGTTCGAACCGCCGCTGCCGATGCGCACGGCAGCACCCGTGTTGGTGTTATTCCACAGCGTCCCCGCCCCGGTTACTTCGATTGAGTTATTCGATGAGCCGGGATCGTTGCCCAAAAGGATGAAATCTGACTGGATGGTGCCGCCAATTTCGCGGATCGTGTTAACCTCGCCGGCGCCGGTGCCGGTGAGAAAGAAGCTTGTCATGGTCCATTTATATGGTCCCGTATCGAAGGAGATAGTACCGGAGGTGTCCTGCACAAACGTGCGGAAGTGAGTTATGTCGGCACTGAACGTGATCGTACCATTGACATTTGTTGAGCTATTAAAGATGCCGAGGTCCGAGGCGCTCGTATGACCTGGGGCTAAGGAAGTCCAGTTCGAGTCTGTGTTAAAGTCGCCGCCCGACGACGAACCGGACCAAACTGTTGTGGCGGCCAGTCCTGCCGAGTCGCTAAAGCAAAGTGTGAGTAACACGATGCCGATCAGCGCCCAAGCGCGGCGAGACGAACGTTTCTGACTACCTGTGAGCGATGCAAGGAACGCGACCAAGTTGTTTGTCTTCACGAGTCTTCCTCCCAAAGTGTGTTGTGGCCTTGCCCTGCCGGCAAAAGTCCCGGACTAATCGACGGTGTATAAACGACGCGTTTGCCATACTTCTCGCCTCGATCAGGCTCCCTGTTCCTTCCGAAGGACATACAGCATTAAATCAGATTGCACACAGTTGTCAACACTATTTTGTGATATTTTATTGATAATGTCAGTTCCGCCGCAGAGGCGGCGACTATACTGCATTTATATGAGTCAAATCTGCCGTTTTCGACCTTCGAAACAGATTTTGATTTTTCTAGTACAGTTCGTTGACAGGATATTCGATGACAGATAAACTTGGCGGAATGAGTTCGATCTCTCTAGACATACCGTCCCCCCAGCACTTGGCGAAAAAGCTTGAACAGGACATCTACCGGCGTGGTCTGGTGCCTGATGAAAAATACCTGTCGACACGTCAGGTCGGCCAGCGGTTTGGCGTAAGCCTTTCCATGGCGGCCCAGGCCATGCAGTTGCTTGTAGAAGAACGCAAACTCGTCCGGCGCGACCGTAGTGGAACCTACGTGGGGCCAGGAGCGCAAGTGGATCGCACGCTGCGGGTCAAGGTTGTCTACGTACTTATGCCAGAGGAGCGGGCCAATTATTCGGTTGTCCCGCTCGATCTTTTGATCGATGCGCTTTCGCATCCGGCGCACGATCGCAGTAGTTCTACGGAAAACTTCAGCGTTCAGCTTTCATTTCTTCCTAAGGAAGAAGAGGTTCGGTACTTAAGGAAATTGATGGTCCCGACGACTTCGAATTGGGATCTGTGCGGAGTCGTGGCGATAAGCTGCTCGCGCGAGATTTATCGATTCTTAAATCGAGAGAGTATTCCGACTGTTGTATTGGGTTCGCTAGATCATGATCTTCAGGCATTGCCATCGATTGACGCCGATCATTTTGAATGCGGACGGTTGTTGGCCAAGTATTTGTTTGATAAAGGCCACGAACGAATCGCTTTGCTTGGAATCAGCAATGGCCGACCTGGTGATCACGATTTTCTCGACGGTATTGTCGAGGCGATGACGATCGCCGGTAAGCCACCGAACTCCTTGATCGCCCGTTTGTGTCCGAATGATTTGGACACATTGCGGGTACAAGCTGAGGCCACTCTATCGGGCTCAAATCGTCCGACGGGAATAGTTTGTCGTGGTCAGCGCATGCTGCACTTGGTGTTACCGATTGTGTCGCAGCTAGGGCTCAAAGTACCTGAGGATGTGGAACTCGTATACGAGACATTTCTGACACCGCAAATCGGTCATTTGCCGTTTCCGTGCGCACAGACATCGGAGCCGTTTGAACGGATTGCGCAGCAGATTGGAAGTATGCTGCGGGAGATTCGGGCCGGCAACACGCTCAAAGATAGGCATCTGAAAATCCCGGTGCAGCTTCGAGTGGCGCCAGGATCTTCGGGCACTGGACGATAGATACACACAACGCTGGCGCCCGCTCAACTGGCCCCGATGCGACGGCTCCAATGGCGGAGGAAATGTGAAGGTTAACTTGATATCCGCGATCGGTACGCCACTCGGCAAAGATGAATCGCTTCATCAGGAGGGGCTTGAGCGCCTACTGGAGACGCAATGGCGGGCTGGGATCAACGGCGTGCTTGTGGCAGGAACGATGGGTCTGCTACAGCTTCTCCGCGATGAAACGTATGCCGAGCTCGTTGAGCATAGCGTGAACCTCTGCAATGGTCGCGGGCAACTTCTTGTCGGTGTGGGCGACGCTGGTTTTGCGCGAACGGCCGACCGCATTCGCTATGTCAACGGTTTTTCCGTCGACGGCGTGGTCGCGATAACACCCTATTTCATCCAATTCAAGCAGGACGAGCTCATCGACTATTACCGGGCATTGGCTGACATATCGAAGGCACCGCTGTACTTGTATGACTTACCTTCGATGGCTCGCGCCAAGCTGGATGTCGCGACAGTCGTCGAATTGTCGAAACACCCGAATATCGTCGGCATAAAGTGTTCGGGCGACCTAAGCGATACGCTGGAATTGATTCGCCTCGTCGATGATTCGTTCAGCGTCATCGTCGCCCAGGCCGATCGTGTCGACACACTTTGCAAGGTTGGCGTGGCTAATCACCTCGACGGTGTGTTTTCTTTAGCTCCTGAGTGGACTCGGCAGATTGCGGCTGCGGCCGAAACGGTTAATTGGAATCGAGCGGCGGCACTGCAACGGCAGTTGACAAGCCTGTTAATGCTGTTGCACGAGTTCGGTGTGTTTCCAGCATATAACGAACTCATGCGTGCTCGTGGAATACCGGGCTTGTTCGCTCCGCTGCCCTTTCGAACTTTGGACGAGTCGAATCGGGAGAAATTGCTTGGCAACGAAATTAGCGAAGCGCTCCAGGCATTCAAACAAGCAAGAACTGACCCGCCGCACGAGGGAAAGCCGCCGCTGGGAGTGCCGACGAACGGTGCGTCTACCCGGTCAAGCAAGCATTCGAGTCGAGTAAACCGACAGGAGTCATAGAGATGAATACACCTCGGACCGGGTTACTCATGGACAAAACTCCTCCGCCCGGGCATGACGACGTACTTTTCACAAGTTGTCGGCCGGCAAATGCGCGCGCCAACAACTTCGCCGAACGTTTGAGTGCGTTCACGCTCGTGGAATTACTCGTTGTCATTGCAATTATCGGCATATTGGTCGCCCTATTGCTTCCGGCGGTTCAGGCGGCACGAGAGGCTGCTCGGCGGGCGCAGTGTTTGAACAACTTCAAACAAGTCGGCCTTGGCGTGCAGAATTACAACAGTGTCCACGGACATTTTCCTAATGGTTGTGAGAACTACACGGTAGGAGTCCCTTGCTCGATGCCGCATAACGACCCGCATCCTCCATCATTAACTAGTGGAATCACGGGTTGGGGTTGGGCGACGTATATCCTGCCGTACATCGAGGAAGAGACGCTTTACAACGGAATTATTTTTAAACCGCCCGCCCAAATGCACGTGCCGAAATCGAATTTCGCTATAGGGGGAACGAAGATTCCGGCTTACCTATGCCCCTCGGATATGAAAGGTTTCGAACTAATCGGTTGTTGCAGCGGCATGAGCAACGGTGGCAGTCCTGCCGAGGATTTAGCCAAAACCAACATGGCGGGCGTGGCCGATAGCCGCGATTGGACTTGCGACCCGGGCAAGGCGTGGCCTCGTGTAGACGCTGACGGAACGATGTATCAAGCTTCGAGCCTTCCCATTTCTAGAATCACCGATGGAACCAGCAAGACGCTTATGGTCGGAGAAGTGGTTGGCAGCCTTGGTCGAAGCGACAACTTCGGATTTTATTGGGTGACGTGGGATATTCTCCACACCGCGAACGGAATTAATCTGGCCTCCAAGATTGAGCCGCAGCGACCTTGGAGCGTTGATGAAGGCAGCTTCGCTAGCTTTCATCCAGGCGGATGTCATTTCGTTTTTTGTGATGGACATGCCGCATTTATCAGCGAAGACATTGATAAGGCGACACTCGCGTCCCTGACGACACGTGCCGGAGACGACTTCATGTCTGGCGAATATTGATTATCCGCCCGTTAGCTTTGTTCTGTTGGCCAATAAGCGAGAGACTGGTGATGACCTTCCGCAACGCAAAACTATCGCCGCCGGATTGCATGGTGACCGTGAGAAGGCCCGCGATCTCATCGGCGAAGCTTGTGTTGCCTTTGACCATTTTGCTTGCTACAGGATGCGGCCATTCAGGCTTGGAACGTGTACATGTGTCTGGAAACGCGAGCTATTGCGACAAGCCAATCGAGATGGGCCAAATCCGCTTTATTCCTATTGATTCCACTCGCGGCCCGATCACGATTGAGCAAATTCGAGACGGTCGATACGCGACAGATACGTCAGGTGGCGTACCCGTCGGCACGCATCGCGTGGAGCTCCGAATGTACGACCCGGAAGAGTATAAGTCTGCGCCGCGAACCGCTGGTTACGCCGCAGTGAAGCAGCTTTTGCCCAAAAAGTACAACAGCGAGTCAACTTTGACGCTCAACGTCGATCCTGGCAGCCGCTCGATTGAGCATGACTTTCTGCTCAAGGAATGACGCAGCTTGCGCGCCGAAAGAACTCGCACCTTTGAGACCTGGGAGGATTTGCGATGAGAAAAAGCATCAGAGCTCGACATGGTTGCGTCAAACTTAGTTTTTGCGGACGTTTTCTTTTCGCGATGGCTTCGATGGTTTTCCTCGCTGAGCAGCAAGCCGTGGCTGCTACAACGGTCTGGACAGGTTCGTCATCCGGTGGCGTGTTCAACGACGACGCGAATTGGAGCTCGCTGGCACCCGGTCATACGAATCCATCGTCGGACCTTGGAATCTTTAACAATTCCACGAACGTCGACGGTACGATTACGTTCGACGCCGACATAACGCAGTATCGCCAGTTCATTCAGAACGACGCCGGTACGATATCGTTCGATACCGGTACCCATAAGTGGACGACAACCGACTACTTCCTTGTCGGGGCCGCAGACGCTCCGGGCTTTCCCAAAATCAAATTGATTGGCGGCGAGTTCGACTTCGCATACGTGCTGCTCGGCACGGAAGATACCGGCCCCAACCCGTCTATCGAGGTGACAGGCAGCAACACTGTCATCCACACGACGCGCGGCAGCGGCGGATACCAGATTGGCCTTCAAAGCGACGGCGCATCGATACTTGTACACAATGGCGGTACGATGATGGCCGACGGTCAAGTTATTATCGGCTTGGTCGGCTCGAGTAACAGCAATTTGACGGTAGACGGCACGGGGTCAACCCTGATTGCAGGGAACTACCTTGGTGTGGGACATACGGGCGACGCGTTTGCCGGGGATGCGACCGGCAACAGCGCCGATATCATCAATGGAGCTTCCGCTACCGCCTCCAACATCTATATGGGCATTACGCCGGGAGCGCACGACAATACGTTGCTCGTGTCGGCTGCGACGTTCATGTTAACGGGCGTGAATGGAAACGATGGAGCAATCACCGCGATTGGCAGGCAGGGTAGTAATAATCTGTTTCAGATTGACAATGGCGCCGTCGTTAGCGGGAACAATCGAATTGTGTTGGGCCTGGAGGCCACGAGTACAAATAACCAGATACTCATTAACAACGGCAGTCTTTCTGGCACGAGCTTGGAGATCAACCAAGGCAGCGTGTCGGTGACGAAGGGTACGGTGGACCTGGTGCAGTACTAC